>CAYREJ010000006.1:0-14462 GCA_964423235.1 uncultured Acidobacteriota bacterium
GTTGGGAATTAGGTTTTCTCACCTTCCAATTCCTGATTTCCAACTCCCAATTCCCAATTCCCAATTCCCAATCCCCAACATCATTGAAAAGGATAAAGCATTATGATAAAATAACAATTTAATTTTATTAAAGCTATTGGAATTCTATAATTATTAAGGAAGGATAAAATGAAAATTATCAATTTATTATTTACGATATTTATTTTGATTATTGTGAGTTTAATTAATGTAAAAGGAGAGCTTCCGGATGTTAAAAGAGTAGTAATAATTGGATTTGATGGAGCAGATTATAAACTAACGGATCAATGGATAAAAGAGGGGAAATTACCAAATTTAGCTAAATTAAAGAATAAAGGAACATTTTTGCCATTGATGCCAACCAATCCTCCTCAGACGCCTGTATCTTGGGCTTCTTTTTCTACTGGCTTAAATCCGGGAAGAACTTTAATATTTGATTTTCTTAAAAGGGATAAAAATACTTATTATCCAACTTTTGCAATGATGACAGAAGGTAGTAAGCCTTTTTTATTTGGTGAAAAGAATGCTTTATATATTAGCTTAATTTCTTTAATTCCTATTTTTCTAATAGGCTTAATTTTGATAAAAATAAAGAAAAGAAGAAGGAAATTAATTTCGATTATATTTATAATTTTAGCTGGTATCATTTCATCTGGCTCTTATTGGTTTGTTCAAAAATATTTACCGGCAAAGATGCCAATACCGATTAATAATAGGAAGGGAAAGACCTTTTGGAGGATAGTTTCAGAGAATGGGTTGAAAACAGTAATATTTAGGGTGCCTACGACTTTTCCTGCTGAAGAATTAATAGATGGGGATATGCTATCCGGTTTAGGGGTTCCTGATATGAGAGGAACAATTGGACAACCTTCCATTTATACTGATGATAGTTCATTACTGGCGAGAGAAAATGAATTCAGTCTAAAGATAATGTTGGTTGATCCGGAAGAGAAGCCAATTCATACAGAGATATTGGGTCCGCGAAATAAATTCTTTTATGATCCGGATAAAAAAGAGGAAATGGAGAGAAAAGGGATTCCGGAAAGGATTAATATCCCATTAGATATAAATATAGATTGGGATAAGGAAAAAGTTTCAATATCCTCCCAAAAGCAACAAGCTACCCTGGGATTAAAAGAATGGTCTGATTGGTTTGTTTTTGAATTCAAATTTAATCCGATAATAAAATTGAAGGGAATAGCAAGGTTTTACTTAGCTTCTTTGCATCCAAGTTTCATTTTATATATGAGCCCATTACATTTTCATCCTTCCGAGCATAGAATTCATTTTTCCTATCCAGCAGACTGGGCAGAGAAATTATATAAACAATTTGGCTTGTTTAAAACTATGGGATGGGCAGTAGATACTTGGACAATTACTTCAGATTTAGTTGATGAAGATCATTTTTTATCTGATATGTATTTTACCGTTGATCAATTTGAGAAGATGATGAAAGGATTATTGCAAAAGAGAGATTATGATTTGTATATTCAGATATTTTATTTCACTGATAGAATTCAGCATGTTTTATGGAGATTAATAGATCCGGAACACCCAAAATATCATAAAGAGAAAGCTGAGAAGTATAAAAATGCGATATTTGATGCGTATGTAAGAATGGATAAAATTGTAGGGGAAGCAATGGAATTAATGCCAAAAGATGCTTTACTAATTGTATGCTCAGATCATGGATTTACTTCTTTTAGAAGAGGCATTAATTACAATACTTGGTTAGTTAAGAATGGATTTATGACATTGATAGGGCAGAATGAAGTAAAGACCTTAGATGATTTATTTGGGCAAGGAGATTTTTTTCAGAATGTGGATTGGTCTAAGACGAAAGCTTATGCGCTGGGATTGGGTCCAATCTATATAAATTTGAAAGGGAGAGAGCCACAAGGTATAGTTGAGCCTGGCGAAGAATATGAAAAAGTAAGAAACGAGATAATAAAAGGATTAGAAGAATATGTTGACCCGGAAACGGGGCTTCATCCGGTAAAAAAGGTATATAAGAGGGAAGAAATTTATAAAAAATTTGATAAAGAATTGATACCGGATTTGAGGGCTGCCAATAGTGAGAATTATCGGGTTTCGTGGCAAACTACATTAGGGGGGATACCTCCAGATATTGTAGAGGATAATATGAAAAATTGGAGTGCAGATCATTGTTCGGTAGACCCATCGTTAGTAAAGGGTATTTTTTTAAGCAATTATAAAATAAATAGAGATGATCCTTCTATCACAGATATTTTTCCATCGGTATTAAAGGTGTTCAAAATAGAACCACCTTCTGATATTGATGGGAAGTCTTTTTATTAGGTAAATCTATGAAGGCGAGAAACAGAGTTTTAGAATTATAAGCGATAATCAAGCAGTTGGATTAACCTGATATAAAGTTCTTCTTGTTTCCTTACCATTAAGTTTATATCAAACTCCTCTATATTTTTGGATGCATTTGCAAATTTATTATATAATTCTTCATCATTCAATAATACCAATATTTTATTTGCAAATTCATTTATATTATGAGGTGTGATCAAGAATCCATTCTCTCCATCTTTTATTACATCATTTATTCCATCTACATTAGTTGCAACAATTGGCTTATTAAGCACCATCGCTTCAATAATTGTTCTTGGTAATCCTTCCCATAGAGAAGTTAAAACTATTATATCGCTTCCATAAATAATGTTTCCTATATCTCTCCTCCATCCTGTTAGTATTACATAATTTTCTAAATTCCGCTTCCGTATTTCATTTTCTATCTCTTTGCGTAATTCCCCATCTCCAACTAAGAAAAATTTTATATTTTTCTTAAATTGGATTATCTTTTCAGCTATGTAGATAAAATCTAAAGGTGCTTTTTGATGCTTAAAACAAGCAATCATTGTTATTATAGAAGAGCTATTTTCAATATTAAATTCACGGCGAATAGTGCTTTCATTTATTAGTTTAAAATAGTTTAAATCAATTCCACTTCTTATTAATGAAATTTTATCTAAACTAAATAATTTTTCTTTAATACCTTGCTCTATGTTAGCTTGGGAGACAGCAATAAAATGTGTAGTAAATTTTGATACTATTTTTTCTGCTCCTTTTAATAAAAAATAGAGAAATTTATTTTGGTATTTATTGAAACCGAACCCATGAATTGAATGGATGATGATAGGAACGCCGGCTATAAAACTTGCTGTTCTTCCTAAAATTCCTGCTTTAGAGCTATGAGTATGAACTATTTGAGGTTTAATCTTTTTAATTGTTTTATATAATTGTATTAGTGCCAATAAATCATAATAGGGATTGATTTCTCTAATAAGGGAAGGGACTAATATTGCTTTTTCGGATAATCGTTGTTTTGTTTCTTCTGTTAGGATTCCTCCGCCACCAAAAGCTAAAAATGCATCAAATTTATCCTTATTTAAATTATTGACAGTGAAAATTGTATTTTGTTGAGCGCCGCCTAATTCAAGTTTTGTTATTATATGAAGCACTTTAATCTTTTTCATAATTTAACAATCAATACAGACTTTGCAAGTAATTTTTAGCTAAAAAGCTTGACCAATGCTAAAGAAAAGTTCATAAGGTTTTTCTTCCGGTTTCTTTTTTATTTTAAAGCCTAAGTCTAACCTTAATAGACCAAACTTTGTATCGGCTCGCATACCGAAGCCAATAGATTGTCTTACATCAAATGGATTGAAATCTTGCCATTCTTTGTAAATATTACCTGCATCATAAAAGAGAACCCCTCCTATAATTCCTTTTATAGGGAATCTTAATTCTTCATTGAGTATAAATAAACCTTCGCCTCCATTAGGCAAATTAGTAAATGGATTGATTGGACCCAGTGAATTTAGTTTATATCCTCTTACTGAATTTCCACCGCCGGCAAAAAATCTTTCATCATAAAATAAGATGGCTCCGAAAGCATTTGCTAAACCTATTCTTACACCGTTTGCCCAAATTATTTTATTTCTAATGGGGCGGTAATAAAAAAATTGTCCAAACATTTTAACAAAATTTAGATCAGAGCCTAATTTCTTAGGAGATAGTTCTGTTTCAACGCTATAAAAATATCCTTTAGAGGGATTAAGCTTATCATCTCTGTAATCTCCATAAAGATTGGCAATTAAGCGGGCAACATTTATTTGAAAATCAAAGCCTTGTCCTTCTTGAGCAGGCCAAGTATGAATTTTTTTAAAATTATAGCTATACTGGAAAGTAAGATTTTTGTTCAATGTAAAGCTATGTTGAATGGAGATGCCTGAGATTTGCGTATAAAAAGGATAGCATAAAATTTTAGTGTCAGAGCAAGAAAAATATTCTCTCCTCCAGAAGATAAAGTTATCTAATCTCCAATCTCTTTTGATAAAAGAGGGGATTCCATATCCTATTCTAAAATCTTTTTGAGTATCATTCCAAAGGAATCTTAAACTTGAGCTATGAGCATAATGAAATAAATTTTGTCTAATAAATTCTCCTTCTACTTCTAATTTCTTTTCATTATCATATCTTACACCATAAAGAAGAGTATAGCGTGGTAATTCCTCTACTTCAATATAAGTATTTAATTCATTGTTTGATTCTCTTTTGCTATATATTCTTGCTTTCTTAAAAATGCCAAGCTTATACAAATTATTTTGTGATAAAGAAAACTTTTCCAAATCAACTTTGTCCCCTTCTTTAAATAATAAATGCTTTCTTATGAGATTAGAAGAAGTATAAGTATTTCCTGAAATGATTATTTTATTTATAATCTCTGCTTCCCCTTCCTTAATGATCATAGTGATATAAGTATTCATAGAAGGATCAAATTTATATTCATAATCTACTTCAGCTCCTGAATATCCCATTTGCTTATAATAGTCAATAATCTTTTCTATACCTTTTTGAAAATTTTCTATAAGAAAAATATTCCCTATTTTAATTCCTAATATTTCCATGATCCGTTCTCTATTTTTATTAATAATGACTTCTTTTATTATTGCCTGAGGACATTCCTTAATTTCTATCTCAATAGTGGCAACTTTATTTATTTTATCAAATCTAAATTCAGGATTATTTATTGTTATCTTATAGTAGCCTAATTTGCTATATTCTAATAAAATTATATTTTTATATTTTTCAAAGTTATAGAAAAGCTCCGAAAACATTATTTTCTTATTTATTTGGATAAGCTTTGATAATTTTTTATCAGATATAATATTGTTTCCGCGAAAAGATAGGTTCAAATGATGATATTTTATTCCTTTTTCTGTTATGAAGTCCAAAAATTTAATAGAATTAATTTCTTTTATGTTCCATTTCCCTTTTGCCTCATAATAGTTCTCCTTAAAGTATGAATATAAAATAATTTTTTCAGCTTCTTTTAAAATAAAAGTCAGCGGTAAAGATTGCCTGAGGAGTTTATAAATTTCCTTTTTTAATTTTCCAGAAGGCTCTTTTGCATTGATAGTTATTATAAATTTTTTACCGGGCTGAATTAAAAAATTAATATCCAAAAGATTTTCTAAAATTTCCATTTTATTTATTTTTACTTTTGCAGAAAGATACTTATTGGATTGATAAAATTTTTTAATATATCTATTGCTTCATTAATTTTTATGAAATTATAGTAGTCATTTTTCTTAATCTTAATTAAATTTCTTAATTGTGATTTGGGGAAGATAGTATTTCCATCAATAATAATATTTCTAATTCTTTGTGGAGGAGATAGGCGAATAGTTTCTTTAGAAGGTTGATAACCGAATTGCCAAAATTGTCTTATAGCGGAATTATAGCTTCCATCATCTCTTCTTAATGCTCTAATGGTGAAATTCTTAAATAAAGAATAGTCAGCTATCCAAGTTTGATCACTGCTATTAGATAAAGATAAAGAGTATGTAAGAAAGAATTGTGGAGTAATGGATTTGCCAAAAGTTAAACGAGCAGAAGGGTTCGCTTCATTGGAAACAAGCAGAGGCTCTATTTTGAATTCTTGCAAATGGAATATTTTTTCTAATTTCTCAGCAGCATAGCCTGAATATTTTCCTGAAAATACTGTAAATAAATTATTAGCTAATTGAGAAGGACTTTGTCCGGCTAATATCTTAATTATATCTTTTTCTGGTAGAGGAGGTTGAGACCACAAATTAATTTTTAGATTATCAGGATCCCCTTTGATTTCTATATTTATATCATAATTAACAGCATTAACCTTTTCTTTTCTTTGAAGTGAGATATTTATGGATGGTTTCCAATAATACTTTCCTGGAAAATTGATATCCCCACGGAGGAAAACAAATTCTTTTTGTGCATATTTTATGGTTCCTCCTTCACTAATCTTTAAAGAACCATATATTAAAGGATTTGATAAAGAACCCATTAGTCTTAAATCGCCAGTAGCATTCACATTGGCAAGATTATTAGAGAAATTAAAATTTTCTGGTAAAGAAACAAAAATATCTAAATTGATTTTTTTTGCCACCGGCGATATTTCTTCAACCATTATTTGTTTGCTAAAATAATTTGCAAGCGCTTCTTGTTCCGGATAAATATCTTTTTTGAATACAGCTTCTAAAATATCTACATTCCCTTTGATTAATAGATTAGGATATGAGCCTGCGATTTTTAAATTAGCATTGGCTAAAGCATTCAATCCTTCCGGATAAGAAATATTACCTTCTTGGAGAAATAGTTTTACTGATAATTCTGGATGAAATAAATTTTTAAAAGATATTGAGCCTTCTCCTTTAAACTTTCCACCATTTAATTCTCCCATTAATTTTGTTATATCCATCATGTCTTTATTGAAGGATAGCTGAAATATAATATCAGATCCATAAACAGAATATTCTTTTAATTCAATGGAAGAAATATTCAGCAAAGCATTTCCTTGAATAAGAGGATTAATGAATTTTCCCCTTACATTTGCATTAAATTGGAAATTTCCATCAACGGTTAAGCCTTTCATAAAAGCAGCAAATAACGGGATTGAAATCTTTCCACGGAGATTTATGTTATCTATTTCTTCTTTTGCAAGATTTAATTTTCCTTCTATTTCAAAATTGCTTCCTTCACCTTCAAATATAGAATTGAAAATTTTTGCCTCTCCGTTATTAATTTGAATGTTTATTCTATCTTTATTTTCAATGGAATAATCTTGTGCAGTAAAGAGAAATTTCTCTATATTTACTTCTCCTTCCATTAAAGTGATTAGATAACATAATTTTTTAATTTTTGCTTTTCCGCCAATAATAACATTAGCTTTTTCAGGCATATTATAAAAATCATTTAAAGCAAGGTAGGGAAAATCAATATTTATATTAGCAGGGAGAAATTTTGATTTTCCGTAGAAGAATTTTATTAAATCTGATGAATTGAGATTCCCATAAATTGAAAATTGCTCCTTTCCTATCAACCCTTTTATATCAATATTTATAATATCGTTTCTAAATGATATTTGGGAATCGATAGAATGCAGCTTTGATTTAATTTTAGCTATTTCAATTGAGGGCAGTTCTGAAGAGATTGTGCCATCAATTTTGGGGTTGTCTATTAATTGTGTGATATTTAAATCAAAGAAGGTGTTTCCGCTAATGCTAATATCTTTTAGGAAAGCGCTTAATAATTCATGATGTATAACTCCCCTCATTAATAAAGAAGATTTTCTCGGTTCAGCAATATATGCTTCCCCTTTCAAATTAACAAAGGAATTGTCTGATTCTATTTTAAGATTGTGAAAAGCAATTTTTTCCTTATTATAATCAATAACATATGGATTGGTTGATTTTATTAAATAACTATTGTATTTTAATTCGCTTTTAGCAATTTCAGCATGAATAGAATATGAAGCAGGATTAAGTAAATATCCTTCAAGGGTAAGAAGACCTTCAAATAATATATCTACATTAGCCTCAGGAAATAAAAATTTTTGTGGGATATTGAAAAAATGAGTATCAAATATTTTAGCTATTAGCTTTGCTTTATAAGATTCCTTTAATGAAACTTCTCCTTCAATATGAATTTCCTCATAATTTAAATTTGCTATAATCTTCGCTATTGAATTATCAAACAATAACTGAATATAAATATTATTTAATTGAATTTCGCATATTTTCAAATTATTTAATAAGATAGTGCTATTGCCATTAATGCTCTTTAGCGAACCATAAATATTGCTATTAATTTGAAATTGCCCATTTATTTCTTTTTCAATAAGGCATTGATTTGCTTTCGCTTTATTTTTAAATAAAGAGGATAAAAGATATTTTATAGTGGTAATATCTTTTAAGTTTCCATCAGAGGAGAAATTTATATTAAATTCTGAGGAACTAATTTCATAAACACCACTTATATTTATTTTGTTTTTGTCTTTGCTAATAATCAATTCTTTTATACTCAATCTTTTTTTGTTTAGCTCAAGAATGGCTGAAAAGTTATCAAGCTTTTCTTTATTTAATATAAAATCTTTGGAGGAGATGACAGTAGCAAGAGTATATTTTTTTGTATTTCCTTGGAAATTAAAGTTAAGATTTAAATTTCCTGATACTTCTTGAAAAAGAGGATGGATTTCTTTTAATTTAGAAAGATTAATTTTATTGCCTTCTCCGGATAAATTGATATATAGAGGTTCTTTCCAGTAAGGTTCATCAAGTTTTATTTCCCCTTTGGTTAATATAGAACCTAAATCAGAAACTACTTCTAATCTTTTAATTGAACCTTTCTTTTCAGAAAAAATCGTTTTGGCTAAAAGAAGAAAAGAAGGTAAACCTCTTATCTTAATAAAGAGATTAGTTGAAAGGTCTGCTTGCTGAATTTTTAGCAGTGTGCCTTTATAATCTATTTTTAAAGAGCCCTTTAGCTCTTGTATTTTAGCTAAAGAAGAAAGAAATTTGTTAATTTTAGGTCCAAAGGATGATTTCAAGAATTTTATAAGAAGATTATAATTGTTTATATCAATACTTTCAGAAGCATTTATTTTTATCTTATCAAGATTTTGATCTTCTAAAATGAAATTTGTATGATGCTGATTGATTCGTATTCCGGGGAGATTAAAAAAGGCTTCAGTAAATATTAAATGATTATTTTTCAGGTTAGCTTGTAGCTTTGCTTTTATATCTTTTTTGTGAGAATGAGTTTCTAATTTAACTTCTAATGAACCTTTATGGGGTGCTGCTACGGGAAATGAATAAAAAAATGAACCATTAGATTCAATTGCATTTATATTAAATGCAGGGGTAATTATTTCTAATAAATCAGATAAAATTAAATTCTTCCAATATGTTTTACCTTCTACCCATTGCTTTTTTATATTCAATGAAGCATTGAAATTTATTATGCCTTGTTTATACTTGCAAAAAGAATCAATAATTTCTAATTTTGGAGATTCAAATAAAAGCTTCCCTTGGATGGTATCAATTTTTTTATTCAAATATCTTAGATTATCTATTTTGTATTCAGTTTTGCTAATAAGCCTGTTTTTTTTAAAGAAGATAGTTGAAGAGGTTCTAATAGTACCGCCTTTAATTCTTGGATAATAATTTCTTGTTAAGGAAGGAATATTAATATAGGACCTTTCTTGAAAGGTAAAATTCAATTGCGGTCGATATATCATTGTGCCTGAAGCTTGGATTTTATTTTCTTTATTAAAGAGGGAAAATTTTTGAAGATAAATCCTTGCATCATCTATTTCCAAATTAGAGAGTGCCTGCAAGATAGGTAATTTGATATTTTTTATTATTCCTTTTATTTCTTTTGAATTTAAATATACTCTGTGCTTTTTATTTCCTATATAGTTTAATGAAAAATTTAAGTTAAGAATATCTAAACTGAAGGGGATGTTTTTATCTTTTATATTGATGTTTGCATTAGAAATTTCTAAATTCTTAATAATCATTGGAGGAATTGATATAACTCCTTCTGGAGATGAAATAAATTTTGCTTTTGTTTTTCGCCCTGAAAAAAAGATTGTTGGCTCTTGAATTTTGATTTTTTTGAATTCTTGCCATTTGCCAACATATATTTTATAAGGCAATTCAATATAGATTTCTTTAAGATGTATAGAAAAATTTTTATTGGAGAAATAAATATTTTTTATAAGCAGCCGAGGGGGAAAAAAATTAATTTGGATTTTATTTATCATTATAGGCAAAGAATATTTATTTGATAAATATTTAGATAAGGATTTGCCTAAGAAATTTTGAAAGGTATTGGAATAAAAGATAAAAAGGATTAGTATTATAAGAGCAATTATGGAAATGAAAATTAATTTTTTAAATCTTTTCATATCGGTTGCCATAAAAATTCTATCATTAAGACAGCAAAACCATAAATTATTTTATCATAATAGGTGATGGCTGCAGAAGCTTCTGAAAAATTTGAAGATATAACATTTAAATACATGAAGGATTTATATATGGTAGCTATTCGTTTGATAAAAGACCCGGATGAAGCTGAAGATTTAATACAAGAGACATATCTAAAAGCTTTCAGATTTTTTGATAAATTTAAAAAGGGGACAAATTGCAGGGCTTGGTTATTTAAAATTATGATAAGATTATTTTATACACGCTATCGTAAAAGAAAAATAGAGATTTACAGAACGAGCAACATTGGAGATGAAGATATAATTAATTTAGAAGCTGACCCTGAAAATGCATATTTGGAAAAAATAAGGAGTGAAGAGATATTGAAGGCTATTGATAGTTTGCCTGATCATTTTAGATTAGTTTTGATTTTAGCAGATGTAGAAGAATTATCATACAATGAAATTAGCGATGCTTTAAGGATACCAATGGGAACAGTAATGTCGCGACTACATAGAGCAAGAAAGAAGTTAGCTAATGAATTGAGATTTTATGCTAAAGAAGAAGGTCTAATTTCAGAAATGAGGTAATTTTATGGATTGTAAAAAAATTAATCGTCTTATTCCACTTTTCATAGATAATATTGTTTCTTCTGAGATTAGAAACGAAATTCAAGAGCATTTATTAATATGTAAGGAATGTAAAAGATATGCGGAAGCCATTCATAATCAAAAGAAACAAATAAAGAGAGCGTTTCAAAGTATTAATGTGCCTGAATATTTGACTGATGATGTATCTTTAATGATAAAGAAAAATCAATCTCGTAAGTTTATTGAGGCAATGAAATCCTGGAGAAGTATTATCATAGCTGCAGCTATCATTATTATAGCAATAAGTGTATTTTTATTAATAAATCAAAAAGGAGCTTTTGCGCCTTTAAAATTTTCTTATCATTACGAGACACCTGAATTAAGTCGTATTTCTGGAAAAATAGTATGTATAGGGTGTGAACTTCGGAGAATATATGGACTACCAATTAGTTGTAGTCAAGGACATAAATTGGTATTAAAGACAAAAGAAGGGAATTATTTTAATTATCAAGTTGCTAATTATATAAAAGAGCTAAAGGGAAATAATATCAGTGGATGCGATGTAGAAGTAGTAGGATATATATATAAGAGGGAGCGTTTTGTGAATATTATAGCAGTGAACTGGGTGAATCGGTGAATGGGGTGAAGGAGGGGGGAACTTGAAAGAATTCAAGTTCCCCGATAAGAATGATGAATTTATTAACAAGGGTTAGTATTTTTAGTAACGCCTGGGCATTGCGTAACAATTGGTCTTTCAGTTCCGCTGCTGCTCTTTCCATAAGAGCCTTCTTCGGTAGCGGTTGCTGCAACTACGAAGTAGTAATAGCTTCCTGTATCAGCTGGTGTTGTATAAGGGGAACCTGCAATATTGCAATCAACAGGAGCATGGTTGTAAGTTCCTGATAGTGGTAATGTACCACGATAGAGTTCATATCTTGTTGGAGCGCAAGGTGCAGAAGGGGTTCCGAAAGTAATTTGTAAATTAGTTCCAGATTTAGCAATAGTCAATGGGGTGCCGGAGCCATTTTGTTGAGGAACTTCGCCGGGTAATCCTCCGCCCAAAGTGGTGGCGCTTAAGCAAACGGTATTATCATCGGTGCAAGCATTTCCTTCAAC
The DNA here is from genome assembly GCA_964423235.1 of uncultured Acidobacteriota bacterium. Lineage (GTDB taxonomy): Bacteria > Acidobacteriota > HRBIN11 > MFGW01 > MFGW01 > CAYREJ01. Next base: position 12,008 of record CAYREJ010000006.1, read on the forward strand.
AGCTCTTACGATGTAGGAATAGGTAGTAGATGGGGATAAGCCTATATCAGAATAAGTGGTGCCGGAAACACCAGTAGCTATTCTGTTGGCAAGGCTCGGAGTAAATGGACAGCTACCCTGGATTCTATGAATATCGTAAGTAGCGCCGGTAGGGCACTCATCAACGGTAGCCGCTGGCCATGCCAAATCAATTTGAGAGGAGCTAACTGCAGTGGCACTGCTAATGCCAGCAAAGGCGGGTAACAAGTCTAAGTAAGCAGCATTAACTCTTAGTTTCCCCCAGCCCCATTCATTATCATATCCAGGAGTTCCAGCATCCAAAGCATTTGTATTGAGTAGGTCTCTAACTTGTCCTAAAGTTAATTGTGGACAGCATTGGAACAATAGAGCAGCGGAGCCAGCGATATGAGGAGCTGACATAGAAGTTCCTGACATTAGTTGATAATCTGTGCCGGCGGGGCAAGCAGCTGTAACACAAGCCGGTTTTGCTGAAGCGATAGATTCGCCCGGAGAGCTAATTTCAGGTTTAGCCCAAGCGGCAGCCGGAGTTCCATCTCTCAGTGGACCGGTGCTTGACCAAGCAGGTCTATCCCCAACCGGGTCGGTAGTGTTATCGCATCCATCCAATTTAGTGGTGTATGCAGCAGCAGCAATAGCTGCGTAGGCGCTGGAAGGTTCGCCGATGCATTGTCTACTATCTCCTTGCATAATGAATTGAGTGCAGTCCTCCGGCAAAGGATTGCCATTGGCGTCAGTCCAAGTCCAGAACCATCCTTCGGACCAATGATTAATCCATCCTTCTACTTCAGTTTGTTGAGCAGTGATTTCTGCGATACCGGTGCAATTACTTACATAGGTATTGCAGGCGCTATAACAACCTCCATCTCCGTAAGCATCTGCTGCGGTAGTTAATTTTTCATCAAATTGAACATCTATGCTTTGTGGATAGCCCCATCCGGGGGTACCTGTTGGGCAAGGACTACCAGACCAACCGAAGCCCCATCCGGGTCCTGGAGCCGCCGCCGTGCAACCAGTGTTGCAAGGAAGACAATGCCATAAGTCATTAGCGCAAGTATAATCATTATTTGTGGAACCACATCCTCTAACTGTTCCACTTGCTCTGTCATTAACATCAGCAGGGGTCGGTGGTCTTAAGACGATATAAATAGCATCTGTTCCGGGTGGTAATTCATTATCTAAATGATAATCACATCCACCAGCAGTCCAAGTAGTTCCGCACCTTGTTGTTCCGGAATGGGAATTGTTAAGTTGTCTGCAATCAGAATCTCTAAATACTGCGAACCGAACATACTTATTATTAGCGCTGAGAATATCGCCTACTGATGAATCACATAGCATCCAACTCCCTGAGTTATAACCCCTTTGAAGACCATAAATGACACCCCAAACATTGGGTTTAGAATCCGTTGTGAATATGTTATCAATTTCAGGTGTGAATCTGAAAAATAAGGTATACCAATTCTCAACAGTTGCATTGTTGCAATTATAAGGAGCTGCATCATCTAATAAAACCGGTATTCCTAATCTTACATTTATGTTCTTGTTAGCAGGATAGTAGAATTCATACACTAAATCCGGACCTTGATAATAACCTAATTCATCACTAAACCAAGGAAAACCAATGCTTCCTACATCTGTAAAATCATAGTTCCCAGCTCCTTTTGGACAAATGAGAGCGTCTGAATGCAAATTATCATCTCCATCGTTACCTGCCGAAATGGCTACTGAAACGCCTGAAGAAGAATTGTTGAGAGTATTATCAATAAGCCAATCTGTATCAGCAAAGCCATCGTGTGGACCTCCTTGATAACCATAGCTTAAAGAAATAGCTGCTGGTTTTCCTAATGACGCTGCTTTGTCTTTTATATATTTTATGGCATCCCAGATTCTGCTTGTTCCACCAACAGTATCAAAATCTGCTGTATCACCAACAATCTTAACATAAATTATATCGGCTTCTTTAGCGACGCCTGTATAAGTTCCGCCACCTGCTGAGCCATCACCGGCTGCTATTCCTATAGTGTGGGTTCCATGTCCTACTGAGCAATCCCAAGTTTGAGAACAGGTTCCTGCATCAATTTGTGCCTTCGTGCATTCATTCCCATAGGTATAACCGCCTGGGGGAGTTCCAGTCACCGTTTGATCCCAAAGGTATAAGATTCTTGTATTGCCGGGCGCAATCTGAAAATCTGCATGGTTCAAATCAATTCCATCGTCTATAACTCCAACTACTACATTCTTCCCAGTAGAAGGAGAAACTGCCCTATTCCAAACTAAATTAGCTCCTATCTCGGGTATGCTAACATCTAAATTTGGAAATACCGCCCTATCAGATTTGAATTTTAAAACACTGCTCATACGCACAACTTCTGCAAATTTCTCTATCGGAATCTGCACCGTATATTCATTATTAACTGCTGATGCTTTATTAATT
>CAYREJ010000006.1:14472-25578 GCA_964423235.1 uncultured Acidobacteriota bacterium
AAAACCCCTTTCTCCTTCAATGCCTTTATAGCTTCATCTTTAGCTTCATTTCTTACTACTAATAGCCCGGAAATGTAAAGCTTATCATTGTGAAACCAGAAATAAACAGGCTTCTTATGAACTCTCATTATTCTGTCTTTTTCAGCTTGATTAATCATTTTTAATATTTTAGCTTTTACTTCCGGTTTAGCAATTTTGAACTTTATTCCTAACCTTTCCATTTGTTCTTTTAGATTCTGGTCTATGTTAAGGGTTCGTGTAGGTGAAGCTGGTACTACTTCTAATTCTTCCGGTTTAACTTGAACTTCTCGTATGTTTCCTAACCTAAATTTTAAATCGCCCCCGATTTTATATGCTGTATCAGGGGAAATTTGTCCTTTAATTGCGGATAAAGCTGCTTCAAGTTCATTCTTTAAATTCTTATCATTATTTGCTGAACCGATGCAAACAGCCAAACCCACAATTAAAAAACTAATAACGAAAAACCTCATATACATAAAGTTACACCTCCTACTTTATATCTATATTTTTAAATTTTCCTCCATTTTTTAAATTTTAGTTTATCATATTTTCTTTTCAAATGCAAATCAAGTTTATAAATTAAATGATTGGACGAGGAATTTAGCCATTTGATCTCTTTGAACCGAAGAATAAGGACAATAAAGATTAGGAGCGCAGCCACCAGTTATCCCTTGATTAGCTAATTCTTCAATGTAAGGACAAAATGCATTAGAGCTTGGAACATCATCAAATAAGCCAGTGCATACTGAAGCTGGAGGCAATCCCATACTTCTGAGAAGGAAAACAGCCATTTGTTCTCTTAATATAGGATTAGATGGACAATATTCGGAAGCAGTGCAACCGGCTGCGATTCCAGTTTCTGCTAATTTCTCTATATAATTGCAGAAAATATTTGTCGGTGGAACATCTGTAAAGATGCCAGTGCAGGAACTTACAGGTTCTGTTTGAGCAGCTTTTAAAACGAACTTCGCCATTTGTTCTCTTGAAACAGCTGATGAAGGGCAAAATTCCGTAGCACTGCATCCGCCTGCTACTCCGGAACATTGTAATCTTCTTATATAATATTTAGCAAAATTATTTATTGTATCGGTAAATTCTGGCAAGGCGCAGTATTCACATCCTGCAGTTTTTATTTTGATATCATCAATAAATAAGCCGTCGCCCCAAGTGGGAGCTGGCCAAGATGGGCAAGGCATTCCTGTGTAGGAGCCGCCTGCTTCTACGCAAGAATCAGCTAATCCATCTGCAAAAACCCACCATTCAATGATAACATTTTTGCCAGCCCAGTTTGATAGATCTACGGAAACATAATCCCAGCTCGGATTAGGTGGTGGAGGAGAAGAATCGCCCCATCCGTATGGACTTCTTGTCCACATTGGTTCTCCGTCATAATACCATAAATCATTATAGCCACCAGTGAGCATGTAAGGACCTAAATCAGTCCAAGTGGAACCTCCATCATCGCTAATATATAATCGGGCTCCATCATATAAATCCTCAAAAGCAAAAGTCTGATTAAAATTAAGCTCTACATAAGGATTATTAGGTAAGTCTAAAGTCATATCAAAATATTGTTCAGTGTAATAGCTAAAGTTGTCAACATACCAAGCATTGCTTCCACTGGTAGTGTAAGGAGGTCCATCAGTATATATTTTCCATCCATTTGTTTTTGAAATATTTGGTTTTTGTCCGCTTTCCACATCATCAATATAAACTATACCAGCGCCAAGAGTTATTGAGAATTCTATTGAAAATTCTCCTTGATCAGAATTAATATTTAATTGGAATGGTAGTTCGCTTTTGCAAGGACCTAAATAACTAATTGTGAAGACATCGGCTGAATTATCAGCGGTGCTATCGGCAGGTATATCTCCAAAGCTTCCTGCATTGTCTATGATATTGACATTGGCATCGCTGCTAATTAAAGTAGCTGAAACATTAGTTAATCCTAAAGTAAGGCTCTCGTTTTTTAATGTCAAAATGAGATTAACTGTTTCTCCTTGATCCAAGCCGTAATTAGAATTTCCTAAAGAATCATCAATAAACTTGTCTATGAGCGTCAAGTATGGTCTATTAGCTAAAGTGCAAGTTTTAAATGCTACATCATCTATAAGCCATCCATCTGCTCCGTAATTTGTTCCGCAGTAAATATAATCACAATCTTCATTAGCATAAGCGTGCCATCTTATTCTCGGAGGATTTCCACCAACATATTCTGATAAATCAACTACTACTTCAGACATCTCCCAGCCTAAGCCATTGCCGTAAGTGTTATCTTTTGTCCAACAAGCCTCAGCAAAATTACATCCGGTTCTATTGTAGGCGCCTGATAAAATCTTGCTGCCCAGATCAGTCCAAGTATTACCGTTATCAGTTGAAATCTCAAGAATTCCGCCATCATTATATTCTTCAGTTGCAAAGACATGCCAAAAGCTGAGAGCTGCAAATGTCTTAGGTGGGAAATTTGACCAGAAAGAAGATGTATCTATGACGCCTTTATCTTCATTAGTTGAAATTGGGTCATTAGACCAGCCAAAAACCCCGGTTCCTGAATGAGGATAAGCGTACCAAGGAGCAACAGTAGCATCAGGGATATATTGAAATTGAGCATCTGTGTTTCCATCATTTTCCATAATCCATTCTGAACCTAAGGGAGTTTCAAAATCTTTAAAATAAATATTTGTCATTGAACCCATAGCTACTTCAAAAGGCGCTTCCATTAATCTTTCATTTGAACTTATAGAGAGAGTAAATTTTACATTAGAACCGCAAGGAAGAGCTCTTGTCAAATAGAGTTTGAATGGTATTGAGTTAGTTGCTGTAGTTGATGGTAATATGTCCGGATAAGAAGAGGTTCCTTGCAATATTAAAGGACCTGCACTTAAAGGATTTAATTTAGCAATTACATTTGTAGCAGAGAGATTCCCTTGGTTTGTTAATTCAATTGTAAGCTCTATTGTTTCTCCTACATCGCCGTATCCATCTCCATTTCCATTAGGTGGATTATCTGAGATTATAACATTAGATACTTTTAAGTCAGGTAATCCTGCTCCAATAGTTTCAGAAACTACTCCTTCCATAGTAGAAGGGCAACCATCAGTTCCGATTGCTTGAACAGCAAAATAATAGGTTCCCGGAACTTTTGTCTTATAAGTGAAAGTAAGATTATTTCCTTCATATATTAGATAAGCAGGACCATTAGGATTATCATAGACCCAGTAAAGAATGTAATGATCAGCATTAGCAACAGCATTCCAGTTTAGCTGAATTCCATCAGAAACAATTGAAGAAGTGAGAATTGGTTCATCCGGAGGGTTGCAGTGCGGACTTTGGGGCAAGCTGGCTGGAGTATATAAATCATGAAGGGCATAATTATCATGAATTAGCGGTGCGTGCGGAGTTCCATTTGATAAATCGCCATCGTCATCATCTACTGCGAGCATGGCATCATAGTAATTATCCGGCAGCAATGTTAAATAGACTTCAGCACCATAATCAACAGCACCAAAATATAAGTATTCCATGTATTTCCATCCCCCATTGATCAAATGTTGAGGCTCTGCTTGAAGAGCTTTTTTGATATCCCAAATTGCTTGAGGAAGGACTTGTCCTTCACAATGGACTTCTCTTCCTAAAGGACCTATGGATGGCGGAAGGAATCTACATCGTGTAAGTAAATTATCTGTAGTAATATCTTCATCAACCACAAGAGGAGAGTAAGTATATTGATCTTCATATGATTCAGCTGAACGTAATGCTCCTTTAGCCCTGCAAGCGGTATTTGCCATATAAGCAGCATAATTTGTATCATTACAAGGTGGCCATAAACAGCATTGGTTCAAGGTGAAGAATCCGGGACCGAGACAATCTTCGTGGGTATTAAAAAATGCCATTACATCCGAATGACCTTCACTTGAAGCAGCTTCCCAAGCGGCTCCACCAGCATTGTCATCTAATCCATGCCCCCATTCATGCATCATTACTGAAGAAATTTGTCCAGTATTATTGCATTCAGTTCCTCCATAAACTAAATAGCTGGAAGCAAAAAAATTCACGCTATACCCATCCCAATAAGCATTGCAAGTATCATTAATATTAACATTTGCTGGAACATTGGTATAGATCCAAGGAACATTTTCTAACCACTGCGATGCTAAAAGACGCGCTCTGTTCAAATGATAGTAAGCATTTCGTGTCGCTGATGTTGTCGGATCCTGCTTGATTGAAGAAACAAAAAAATCAACTCCCCCAGTTCCTATATCTAATTCGTTATTGGCATCCGCATATACTTCCGCATCCGAAAGAAACCATTTATCATTTGCATCAAAATAAACTCCATCTAAAGAGCAAGTGGGCAACCCCAGACCACTATAACTAAAATCTCCTCCTATTCCACTAATAGGCGATATAACTGGAATACCTCTTAATGCTACATCAAAAAATGGAAGATAAATTTGCTGATCTATATCCGGCATCCCACCACAATTTTCCCCAGGAACCACATCTAAATTAGTATCAACACTGATGGGAAATATTCCTCCTAAAACGCTTCCTTTTTGCTCATAAAAATTCCTATCTATAAATAATAATACTTCTCCGCTATGAGCATCTACCCACGCTAGCCAACTTCCTTTTACTCCATTATATTTTATCATTAATTCATATACAAGCCTGTATTCATATTTAGAAGGCGGATTTGCACTTGCTAAAACATTTTCAGTTGTCGGAATTATTTTCAATGAAGCTTCTTTTGCTATCTTGTATTCTTTATTAAGATTAGCATATTGCACTACCTTTTGAATAGCTTCTTCTTTTGTCAAGCTGGGCTTCGTATTCAAGGACTCCCATCCTTCTAATCCGGTCATCCCAATTTGAATAATATTGCCATGACTTATTCTGAAAAATATGAATGCCCGATGAAGAGGAATCCCATTGTGAGCTATGAAATACCTTATGAACCACTTATTTGGATTCTTGACTACTCTTCCGCTTAATTTGTCTAAAACTAAATTTTCCGGAAGAATAGGGAATAAATCATAATGTTTTGCTATAAAATCCCTTGTTATCTTTTCTAAAGAGCTTAGACTAATATTAGAATTCTTTTCAAAAATTCTTATTCCTGAGCCCCATAAAAATTGAGGCTTATTATTTCTTTTATTGAACCTAACAAACCATTTTCCATGAGAATAATCGTTGTAAAAAGAAGATAATTCAGGATGATTTTGAATTAGAGCCGCATCTAAATTGTATTCGGTGCTTCCTACTTCAGCAACAAATATGTTTCCTTTGCTAATAGACCTTAAATAATTATACTCCTTATCTTTTTGAGCTAATTTAGAGAAGCTTTCATATGTAATCCCAAAACTAAAAGAAACTGCCGACAAACATAAAATCAAAATGATAAAATATATAGATATCTTTTTCATATTTCCTCCATATTTTCTTTTTTTACAGCATTTTTTAAAATACCATTATATTTTATTATAATAATTTTGCCTATGTCAATAGCTTAAATTCAAAAAAGTAAAAAATTTTCTATTATTATTTACGATTATAGGTTATAGGTCATGGGTCTTGGGTTATAGGTCATAGGGTAATGGGTTATGATTTTTTTAGCCCATGACCTATAACCCATGACCTATAACCTATAAAATTTGACTTTTCTAAATAAGTTTTTATAATAGATAGTGAATTATTTATGAGGTACTGATAAATCGCGGGGTGGAGCAGTCTGGTAGCTCGTTGGGCTCATAACCCAAAGGTCATCGGTTCAAATCCGATCCCCGCTACCATTCCTGCATTTTAATATTAAATTTGAAATATGTACTAAATGCAAAGACAGATAAGAAATCACAAAGATCATTAGGTGCCCTTTGCGTAAAAACTTTGTGAACTTTTAGGTTTAAAATATACGAAACCGCAAAGATCATAGAAAAAGCACAATGGAAAATTTTGATATAGTAACAGGAGCTTTTAGCTTTACCGGAAAATACATAGCAAAAAAGTTAATAGAAAGAGGAAGGAATATAAAGACTTTTACAAATAGAGTAGAAAAAAAGACTCTATTAGACAATTCAATTATTGCTGTTCCATATTATTTTAATGAATTAGATAAATTGCAGGAGGAAATGAAGGGATGTGAATATTTTTACAATACTTATTGGATACGATTTCCATATAAAGGAATCACTTTTGATAAGGCAATAGAAGACACAAAAAAATTAATAGGAGCTGCAAAAGAAGTTAAAGTAAAAAAATTTTTGCATATAAGCATAACGAATGCTTCTGAAAATTCAGATTTATTGTATTTTCGTGGAAAGGGGATAATAGAAAGATTAATAATTGAATCCGGTTTAAGCTATGGCATTGTTAGACCGGCTGTAGTTTTTGGGATTGGGGATATTTTAATAAACAATATTACTTGGCTACTGAAGCATTTTCCATTATTTATAATTATGGGTGATGGTAAATATAAGCTTCAGCCAATATATGTAGAAGATTTAGCCCAAATTATCATAGAAGCCAGCGAAGAAAAAGAAAATCTAATTATAGATGCGGTGGGTCCTGAAATCTTTACTTATAAAGAGCTTATATTATTAATTGCTGAAACAGTTCAATCTTATGCTTTAATTTTACATTTACCTTCTTTAATGGTTTATTGGATTGGGAAATTTTTAGGATTATTAATGAAGGATGTGATGCTAACTGGGGATGAAATAAAAGCTCTTATGAGAAATTATCTAATCTCTGATTCATTGCCTAAAGGTAAAACTAAATTATCTATGTGGTTAAAAGATAATACTAATATAATAGGAGAAAAATATGCTTCTGAGTTAAAACGACATTACAAGAAGTCAAGGATGCATTTACCTGTTATCTAATTCCCCTCTTCTTCTCGCTATTATAGTTATCGTATTTCCTCTTTTCATTAACCCTTCTATTAAGGAAAGCGGAAATAATATAGTAAGAAGTAAAAAATAAAAAAGATAACATATTAATAATAAATGGCGATTTAAAATTCTTTCTCTAAGATAAATGGGATTTAAAAAGGGGAAGAAGCTTACTACTACTTGTGCCGGACTGCTTCGCAATGAAAAATCTTTAATTTTAACAATCCGAAAATTATTGTTGGATAGAATATTTTGCAAGCTCTTTTTGCTGAAATGAAATAAATGCTGCGGAATATGTAAGCCAGCCCAGCGTCTCTTGGTTATTTTGAATAATAAGCATTCAATATTGGGGACCTGAACAATTAAAAAGCCATCTCTCTTGAGTATATTTTTGATATTTTGAATAGCTTTATTTGGATTGGATAAATGTTCCAATGTATGAAATAATGTAATAATATCAAAGTATTCAAATTCAAAGAGCGGCTCTTCTAAAATATTGCTTTTCTTAATAATTAAGTTATTGTTTTGTGAGGCAATTTTTATAGCATTTTCTGAATTATCAATGCCATACAATTTTATTTTTAAGTGAGTTAATGAATTTAAGAATTCGCCCGCACCGCATCCAATATCCAATAATTTTATTTCATCTATGTTTTTTCTTTCTTGTAATATTTTTTTAATTTCTTTTATTTCTGAAAAAAATAATTTCCTTACGATAAAATTTTCTAAAGGTGCCAGAGAAGATTTTTTGAATCGCCAATAAAATTCCGGATAATAATTCTGCAATTCATTAGGGGATGGTTGAGGTTGTAAAAAAGAGATATCGCATTCCTTGCATTTTGCAATTATAAAGATATTTTCTGTTTTTTGGGTTGCTGCGTCTTCTTTAAAATTTAAAATGATATCCTTTTCTTTTAAAGAACCGCATATGGGACAAGCAGTTTTATTCATTATTATAAATTAAAAGGCGATACTTAATATATTGATTATATCTTCTCTGTATAATTTTTTGAGTTGACCAAATGGACTTGAGAGAGCTGAATTATCTGCAATATCATATATATCATTTTTATTCAAGCCTAATTCGCTTAAAGAGGTAGGAGCGCTCCATTTAGTCAATTTAGCTTTCAATTTCTTTAAAGCATCATTTATAGTCTCACAATTCCATATTTTAATAGACCAGCGTTTAAAAACAGCAGGATTGTATTCTTTAATGTATTGTATCCAAGCAGGCAATATTATGCCTAATCCGGTTCCATGGGAAATCTCCGGATGCAAAGCACTTAAGCTATGTTCAATAATATGAGTAGACCAATCTCCTTCTTTTAATGCAACACCACTGATGCCATTAAGTGCCAGAGTAGCTGACCAAGCAAGATTTGCTCTCAGCTCATAATTTTTTGGCTCCTCCTGTAATTTATCTACCATAGATATAATAGTGTTCATTAAAGCTTCATCAATTGACAAAACTGATTCTTCATTTTTGCCTAAAGAATAATATTCCATAATATGCGCAAGAGCGTCAATGGCTCCATTAACTGTTTGCTTCCAAGGTAATGTATTTTGAATTTCAGGGTCTATTATGGATACCTTCGGAAATAAATGCGAACTGCTAATGTTCCATTTTAATTTTTTTTCTTCATTAGTAATGACAGCATAAGGGTTCATTTCCGAGCCCGTAGCTGATAATGTTAGAATTACAAATATCGGTAATGCATTTTTAATGGCTACTTTTTTTTCAAAGGCATCCCAAATATCTTCCAAATAATAACCAGCAGCTGCAGCTTTAGCTGTATCTATAACGCTTCCACCTCCAGCTGCCAAGATCGCTTCAATCTTATTGCTTCTCATTAGATTAATTATTTCCTTTACTTTGCTTAAAACCGGATTGGGACGAATTCCCCATACTTCTATCCACTCCAAACCTTCTCTTCTCATTGAATCAACAATGGAATTATATACTCCATTATTTTTTATTGATCCTCCTCCTGCTAAAAGAATTATCCTTTTGTAGCCAGCATTCTTTATCTCTGAACCTATATTTTTTATTGTATTTCTTCCAAATATTATCTTGGTCGGATTATAAAAAACAAAATTGTTCATTTACATTTCCACTCCTTTCGCAATTTATTTATCATAAGAATTTTAGCATAAAAATACTTTAATCACTAAACCCTAATCCAGCAAAATTTAAATAGTCAGTTTATTCCAAATGCTAAAAGCAAATCCAATGGCAAAAAAATTCTTTTTGTCGATTAATAAACTTCATAAAATATACTCTAAAGTATTATACTTCAAAGTATATAAAAGTCAAAAACAATTTTATAAAATAGCTACTTTGTGAGCTTTGTAATAGCTTTGTGCCTCTTGTGGTTAAATAAAGTAATACCTTTATTTACTTCGCTCTTGGATATCTCTGAATATTTACAAAATCGCGTCTTGCTTTGTATTTATTAATGATAATATAATTTATAACAAGTTATAACAAAATGAGTAGCAAATGGATTATATTGATATTGATTTACTTTTAAAATATGATAAGCCAGGACCTCGCTATACAAGCTATCCGCCCGCTCCAGCTTTCACTAAAGAATTTACTGATTCAAATTTTAAAGAAGCAATTATTGAAAGTAATCTGAAGGAGAAAGAAGCTGATTTAAGTTTATATTTTCATATACCATTTTGCGATACATTATGTTATTTTTGCGGCTGCAATATGGTAGTGAGTCGTGATCAGAACAGAATGAAAGAATACATTCTAAAAATGTTAGAGGAAGTAAGAATGGTGAAAAGCTATCTTTCAGCTCGGAGGAAAGTAGTTCAATTACATTGGGGCGGTGGAACACCATCTAATTTATCACCTGATAATATTAGATTATTAGCAGATAATGTCAATTCATTATTTGAATTTGCTGAAGATGCTGAAATAAGTGTAGAGATTGATCCGAGAGGATTAACCAGAGAACATATGAAAGCTTTTAAAGAAGCTCATTTTAATAGAATTAGTATGGGGGTTCAAGATTTTAATCCGAAAATTCAAACTTTAATTAATAGAGTTCAATCAGAAGAAATTACAAAAATGGCAATAGATTGGTCAAGAGAATTAGGCTTTAAAAGTATAAATATAGATTTAATTTATGGTTTGCCTCTGCAAACTGCATCTTCTTTTATGGAAACATTGGATAAAATAATTGAATTTTCTCCGGAGAGGATAGCAGTTTTTAATTTTGCTTATGTTCCTTGGTTGAAGCCTCATCAAAAAATAATAAAAAGGGAATTCTTACCTTCGTCCCGAGAGAAATTAAATATTTTAAAAGCAACGATAGAAAGATTGACATCTGCAGGATATGTTTATATTGGTATGGATCATTTTGCTAAATCATATGATGAGTTAGCTATTGCTCAAAAAGAGAAGACTTTATACCGGAATTTTCAAGGATATTCGACAAGGGCAGGCGCTGATCTTTATGCCTTCGGAATTACTTCTATCAGTCAGTTCAATTTTATTTATTCACAAAATCTCAAAAAGATAAGAGAATATTATCAATCCATAGAGAAAGGAAAGTTTCCTGTTTATTGTGGATACAAAATGAATGAAGATGATATTATTAGAAGGAATGTAATTATGAGACTTATGTGCGATATGGAGTTGGATAAAAAAGAAATAGAGAATAAGTATAAAATAAAATTTGATGAATATTTTCAAGATTCTCTAAATAAATTGGAAGAATTAATTAAAGATGGGCTTGTAAAAGTATTTGAAGATAAAATAATAGTTTCTTCTGTAGGAAGATTACTTATTAGGAACATAGCTATGTGTTTTGATGCTTATTTAGATAAGATCAGCAGGGAAAAGCCTATTTTTTCAAGAACTGTTTGAGAGTATTATGAGGATTGGAGTAGTTCTTTTTAATTTAGGTTCCCCTGATAAATTAGAGAATATTGAACCTTTCTTAATTAACTTATTTTCAGATGAAGAAATTTTTAAAATTCCTTTCCCATTTTTGAGAAAGAACATAGCAGTATTTATAGCAAAGATACGGAAGAGAACTACAATGAAATTTTATACTTTTGTTGGTGGTGAATCTCCATTATTTAAGCATACGATGGCTCAAGCAAAATTATTAGAAGATTTATTGAAAAAGGAAATAGATGCTCGCGTATATGTTGCTATGCGGTATTGGCATCCATATAT
>CAYREJ010000007.1:0-23417 GCA_964423235.1 uncultured Acidobacteriota bacterium
TTATTGGGACTAATACTATTAGATAATGAAGCTTATCATAAAATAATTAATATAATAGAAATAGATGATTTTTATTCTGAGGCTCATAAGAAGATATTCAAATCAATCTCGGAGCTGATAAATAATTCTTCAAAGGCAGACATAATAACATTAAAAGAAGAATTAAGCAGAAAGAATGAATTAGAATCAGCAGGAGGAATAACATATCTTTCTTCATTAATAGACGGTCTTCCTGCTTTAGAAAATATAGAAGAATATGCTTCATTAATAAAAGAGAAATCGCAATATAGAGAGTTAATAAATATAGGTAAATCTATAGTTGAAGAATCTTTCAATCAAGAAGAAAGCGTAGAAGATATTATTGATAACGCAGAAAAGCTTCTTTTTAATTTAAGAAAGAAAACCAAAACTTCTGGTTTTGAACCAATCAAGGAAATCCTTAAAGTAGTTTGGGATAACATTGATAGAATTGCAGCTACGCAGCAATATGTAACAGGGCTTCCAAGCGGATATAAAGATTTGGATGAGAAAACTTTAGGTTTTCAAGATGGAGAATTAATAATAATAGCCGGAAGACCTAGTATGGGGAAAACTGCTTTTAGTCTTAATATAGCTCAAAATTTAGCTATTAAACATAAAAAAACTATTGGTATTTTTAGTTTAGAAATGCCAAAAAATTTATTAGCTTTGAGAATGATTTGTTCAGAAGCAAAAGTTGATTTACTAAAATTAAAATCTAATAAATTAAATAAAGAGGAATGGAAGAAATTAGCTTTATCATTATGCGTCCTTGCTGAAGCAAGGATATTTATTAATGATAGTCCCTCAATCAGCATTTCAGATATTAAAGTGCTATCAAGAAAATTAAAGGCAGAAGAAGGTTTAGATTTACTAATTATAGATTATTTACAGCTAATAAGAGTAAAAGGAAAATTTGAGAATAGACAACAAGAAATAACTTTTATTTCTCAATCACTAAAAGAAATAGCTAAGGATTTAAATATCCCTGTATTAGCCTTGTCTCAATTATCGAGAGCTCCTGAAATTAGAAAAGAAGAACATAGACCAATTCTTGCTGATTTGAGAGAATCAGGTTCTTTAGAACAAGATGCTGATACAGTCATTTTCTTGTATAGAGAAGAACAGTATAATAAAAACACAAATAAAAAGGGAGTTGCTGAGGTTATTGTAGCAAAACAAAGAAATGGACCAACTGGAACCATCCAACTTGCTTTCTTACCAGAATATACACGATTTGAAAATTACCAAAAAGAAAAAGAGATAGAATATTTTTAATGAAAACTAAAATCCAATATACTTGTTTGAACTGTGGTTTTATTTCTAATAAATGGTTAGGTAAATGTCCTGAGTGTCAAAGCTGGGGCTCTCTAACTGAAGAAGTATTATCGGAAGAAAACTTTCAAAAAAAATTAGCGCCTTTCAAAACCACCTCTTCTAAGCCAAAGCAACTGAAGGATATTTACTCAGATAAAATATCAAGATGGAAAACTGGTCAAGAAGAATTTGATTTGTTATTAGGCGATGGAATAATGCCCGGCTCTTTAATTCTTATTGGAGGAGAACCAGGTATCGGTAAAAGCACTCTTATGCTCCAAATTTCCCAAGCCCTCTCAGAAAAAAATAAAAAAATACTTTATATATCCGGAGAAGAATCCGAAGAACAAATTAAGCATAGAGCAGAAAGATTACAAATCAATTCTGAAAATATTTTTATTTATAATGAGACTTCCATAGAAGCTATTTACAATCAATTAGAAAATATCAAGCCTGATTTAATAATCGTTGATTCTATTCAAACTACTTACAGAAGTGATATAGATGCTGCTGCAGGAACAGTATCTCAAATTAAAGGAGTAGCTAATTCCTTTCTAAATATAGCAAAATCCAACAATATTGCTATTTTTTTAATAGGACATATCACTAAAGAAGGAATTATTGCAGGTCCTAAACTTCTTGAACATACAGTTGATACTGTCCTATATTTTGAAGGAGATAAATTTCAAAGATATAGAATACTTCGTTGTGTAAAAAATAGATATGGTTCTGTTAACGAATTATGCCTTTACGAAATGACTTCTAAAGGTCTTAAAGTAGTTAAAAATCCTTCTCAATTTTTTATATCGGGGAGACTAAAAAATTCTGCCGGCTCAACTATTTTGCCATCTATTGAAGGAAGCAAAGCTTTTCTTTTAGAAATCCAAGCTTTAGTTTCTCAATCTTATTTTGGCAACAGCCGAAGAATGGCTAATGGCATTGACATTAATAGACTTCATATGCTATTAGCTGTTTTAGAAAAAAAATTAGAATATCCTTTAGGCTCTCAAGATGTTTATGTAAATGTTATTGGAGGTATCTCTATTACCGACCCTGCCGCTGATTTACCTATTGCTATTGCAATTATCTCAAGCTTCATTAACAAGCCTATTAATGAAGATATTATTCTTTTTGGAGAAATAGGCTTAATTGGAGAAATAAGAGCAGTTCAATATGCTGATTCAAGAATTAAAGAAGCTTACAACCTTGGCTTCTCAAAATGTATTCTGCCTGCAATTAATAAAAGCAATCTAAATATAAAATTACCAATATCATTAATAGGAATCAATAAATTACAAGATGCTATTAATTATCTCTGGCACCATTCATAATTCCATTCACCGATTTAGCTATTCACTCATTCATCGGAATTTACTAATAATTTGCCTAATCGCATTTAAAAATATAAATTAGTCTTTGAAAGAATTTAAAATTTTATAAAAAAGGCGGTGATAAAATGTTTATATGGTTATTAAGAATATTCATTTTAATACTTTTTCCGGTAATCGGAAGATATTGGCTTACTTTGTATGCTAATGAATATTATGGGGCGGCTATTGGATTTATGTGTGGATTATTAGCGATAGCTATTGAAGCAGGAACTCGTAGAATCGCCAGCGTTAGATTAGTAGGATTAGTAGCTTCAATAGTCTATGCTTTATTATTAGCCGGCTTAATATCATTACCGCTTCAAAGTATAGCACCTAAATTTCAATTTATTAAAATATCAATATTTATAATAGCTCTTTATGTCGGCATAGTCTTAGGTTATTGTAAACCTGAATGGTTTCATCCAAGCAATTTAGTTTCTTTATTTATTCAAAAATCAGAAAGAAGAGGTTATAAAATATTAGATACTAGCGTGATAATAGATGGAAGAATTGCTGATTTAGTGGAAACTGGTTTCATTGAAGGAACCCTTATAGTTCCTCGTTTTGTCCTCAGAGAATTACAATTCATTGCCGACTCCTCGGATTCTCTTAAAAGAAATAGAGGAAGACGAGGTATTGATATTTTACAAAGAATGCAAAAAAAATCTGAAATTCCAATCAACATTATTGAAATGGATTATGGAGATGTCAAAGAAGTTGATTTGAAACTGATTGAATTAGCAAGAGAACTCGGAGCTAAAATAATAACTAATGATTATAATTTAAACAAAATAGCACAACTGAGGGGAATTCCTGTATTAAATATTAATGAATTAGCCAGTGCTCTTCGTCCGATTGTTCTTCCAGGAGAAACAATGAAAGTTTTTGTAATAAAAGAAGGGAAGGAAGCTAATCAGGGAGTTGCTTATCTTGATGATGGCACAATGGTAGTAATTGATAATGCAAGAAAACACATAGGAAGAAATTTAGAAATTTCTGTTACCAGCGTTCTTCAAACTACTATGGGTAAAATGATATTTGGTAAATATGAAGGCGACTAAAATGTGAGCTACAAAAAGATTATTTCTATTGAAAATCCACTTATAAAGAAATTAAAAAGGGAAGCTAAAAAGGCTTCCCTTACTTTAATTGAAAATTCCAAATTTATTAAGGATATAATTAATTCATCCATATACCCGAAGTTTATTCTATTAACGGAAAATAGATTAAAAGAGTTTCAAGAATTTTTTCCAGCAAAGTTAGAAAACAACATAATAATAACATCAAAGAATGTTATAAAATATTTTTCAGAACTCATTACCGATCAAGAGATAATTGCTTTCTTTGAGCCTAAGATTAAGCCCTTTTATATTAAAGATTTAGAAAGGAACGGAATATATATATTTTTATGCGAAATACAGGACCCAGGTAATATAGGGACAATAATAAGAACAGCGGCTGCTTTAAATTTGAGTGGAATTATATTAACGAAGGGGTGTGCTAACCCATTTAGTTTAAAAGCGGCAAGAAGTAGCGCTGGCGCCTGCTTCTTTATAGATATTTACAAAATTACAAATTACCAAGAAAGCTTGAGAGACCTGAAAAAAGCAGGATATATTTTAATTGCTGCTATTCAAAAAGGGGAAATTTTATATTATGACTTACAATACAATTTTCCTTTTGTCTTAATATTGGGAAATGAAGGTAGCGGCTTACCAAATGAAATTTTAGACTATGCAGATTATCAAATTTCAATCCCTATGAACAAAATAGAATCTTTAAATGTAGCTTGTTGTTCATCAATTATTCTATACGAAGCTTATAGACAAAGAATGCAAAAGGGCGAATAAATACTTTAAAGAATATGATTATAGATAAGATTGAAAAAAAAATTACTGAAAGGGATCCTATTACAAAGGATGAAGCTTTATTTTTGTTTACCGAAGTTGATTTAATTGAATTAGGAGAATTAGCATACCTTTGCAGATGGTTAATAAATCCTGAAAATAGAGTTAGTTATGTAATTTATCGTAATATTAACTATACAAATGTTTGCATTAGCTTATGTTCATTTTGTGCTTTCGCACGCCATATTTCAGACAAAGATTCATTTTCCCTTAAGCTAACAGAAATAATAGAAAAAATCAAAGAAGCTACTCTAATAGGATGTGATGCTATACTTTTGCAGGGGGGGCTTCATCCTCATTATAAATTAGATTATTATATAGAAATTTTAAAAACAATAAAGAATGAATTCCCCTTATTACATATTCATGGATTTTCGCCTCCGGAGATTATTCACATTGCAAATCTCAGCGGTTTATCCATAGAAAAAATCCTTGAGGAAATGCAAGAAGCAGGTTTGGATTCCATTCCCGGTGGCGGCGCTGAAATCCTTTCTGATAGAATAAGGAAAATAATAAGCCCTCGGAAATGCACTACTTCTGAATGGCTTAAGGTAATGGAAATTGCTCATAGTATAGGAATAAAAACATCAGCAACTATGATGTTTGGTTCTATTGAAACTTATGAAGATCGTGTTGAACATTTAGAACATTTGCGAAATTTGCAATCTAAAACAAAGGGGTTTACTTCCTTTATCCCATGGACTTACAAGCCGAATAATAAAGCTTTACCTGTGAAAGAAGCCTCTTCTGTAGATTATTTAAAAACATTAGCTATTTCAAGAATATATTTAGATAATTTCCAACATATTGAAGCTTCAATTGTAACACAGGGACCCAAAGTAGCTCAAATAGCTCTTTCCTTTGGTGCTGATGATATTGGAAGTGTTATGATAGAAGAAAATGTTGTAAAAGCAGCGGGCACCTCTTACATCTTAAAAGAAGAAGAACTAATAAGGCTTATCAAAGAAGCGGGATTTCGTCCAGCAAAAAGAAATGTCTTCTATACCCATTACCACTATTTAAAAGATGAATAAAAAAATTTCATTAATATCTATTAAACTTTCGATTTATCCCTTATCCCCTATCCGCTATCTCTTTAATGCCGTATTTCTTTATATAATATCTGATAGAGCGTGGGGTCATTTTTAACTTATGCGCTGCTTTTACTTGACTAAAATTTGATTTTTGAAGAGCCTTCAAAATATAATATTTTCTAAATTCATCAACTTTAGCTTCCAAATCAAATTCATTTTCAGTATCTACAATTTCATAAAATTTGGGTGTTTCACTGAATAAAACTGCTTCTGGAAGATGCTCTAAAGTAATTACATCATCATTAGCTAATGTAACTGCTCTTGCAATGGCGTTTTCTAATTCCCTTACATTCCCCGGCCAGTAATATAATTCTAAAGCTCTCATAGCTTCATTAGAAATTCTTTTAACATTCTTACCTAATTCTTGGTTAAATTTTTTTAAAAAATGATAAGATAAAAGCGGAATATCTTCAATTCTTTTTCTTAGAGGAGGAACTTCAATATTTATAACATTCAACCGGTAGTATAAATCTTCACGAAATTTATTTTGTTTAACAGCTTCAAACAAGTCAACATTGGTAGCAGCAATTATTCTAACATCAACCGGAATTTCTTCAGTTCCACCTACTGCTCTTATTACTTTATCTTGAATGACACGCAATAATTTAACCTGCATAGTCAGCGACATTTCGCTTATCTCATCCAGAAAAATTGTTCCGTGATTAGCAACTTCAAAAAGACCCTTTTTGGAGGAGACCGCTCCAGTAAAGGCTCCCCTTACATGCCCAAATAGTTCACTCTCCAATAAAGTTTCCGGCATAGCTCCGCAATTTATTGTTACAATTGGATAATCCTTTCTGGGTGAATTATAATGAATTGCTTTTGCTACTAATTCTTTTCCTGTTCCACTTTCTCCTGTTATCAATATAGTGCTATGCGTATAACTTACCTTCCTAATTAAATCATAGACTTTCTGGATGGCACTGCTATTTCCTATTATCTCATCTAATTTAAATTTTGCCCCCACTGATTGCTTTAGAAAAATATTCTCTGCTATGAGCTTTTTTTTCTCTAAACATCTATCTACCGTGATTTTTACTTCATCCAAATCCAAAGGCTTAATTAAATAATCAACAGCTCCAATTTTAAGCGCTTGAACAGCACTCTCTGTAGAGGCATAAGCAGTTATCAAAATAACATCTGTTTCAGGAGAATATTTTTTTATGAATTCTAACAACTCTATACCATTAATATCAGGTAATCGTATATCAGAAATAACCATATCAAAATTATTATATGCAATATATTCTTTAGCAGTTTCACCATCATAAGCAACTTTTACTATATGCTGATGCTTTTCAAGCATTATAAAAAGAATCTCGCATATGCTTTTTTCATCATCTACTATTAATATCTTTGCCATAATTTTATTCTCTCATATATTAAAATAATTCCTTGAATATCTCTTTGTAAGCATCAAGATAGCATTTATAATCTTTATCACTAAAGCACACTAAAATAATTTTATCAATTTCATTATCTTTCTCAAGGAAATTTTTTACTTCTTTCAAAGCAATTCTTGAAGCTCTTTCAATGGGAAACCCATATGCTCCTGTGCTAATAGAAGGAAATGCAATAGTTTTAATACTATATTGCTTTGCTAATTCAAAGCATCGCCGATAGCAATTAGCTAATAATTCATCTTCATTATTATTTCCGCCATTCCATATAGGTCCTACTGTATGAATAACCCATTTTGCAGGCAAATTATATCCTTTCGTTATTTTCGCATCTCCTGTATCACACCACTTTAATTTTTTGCATTCTTCTTTAAGAGCCGGTCCGGCAGCTCTATGAATAGCTCCATCTACTCCTCCACCCCCTAATAAAGTATTATTTGCTGCATTAACTATTGCATCAACACTCAATAAAGTTATATCCCCTCTAATAATTTCTATCTTCTGGAAAAGCTCCATCTTATACCTCTCTTTCTTTAATCTATTTAATTTTGGGTAATGTTACAACAATACTTGTTCCCTGATTAGGCGAGCTAAAAACTTCTATATTTCCTGAATGCTCTTTTATTATCCTATAAATAATTGCCATTCCTAATCCGCTCCCTCCGGTAGTTGAAGGTTGAAAAGGATCAAATATCTTCTTTAATCTATGCGGCTCTATGCCCACTCCATTATCAGTAAATTCTATCTTCCAAACTTTATCTTGATCCTCCAAAGATATATCTATTAATCCACCGCTGGGCATAGCTTGAATGGAATTCTTAATTATATTCCATACAGCTTGATTAAATTGATCCAAATCTATTAAAGCTAAACAATCCCCTTTTGAAGAATGAAAATTTATATTAACATTTTTATTTATCTGATGATACCTTTTAAAAAAATTTATAGCTTCCGGAATAACCTTCGCCAAATTATGCTGTTTCAAAAAGAATGGCGGTGGTTTAGCAAAATTCAAAAAGGATTCAATAATCTTATTTAATCTGTTAGATTCTCTTAATAATATATCTAAAATTTCTTTTGCATTAGCATCAGTATTAGAGGATTGAAGCAATTGAACAGAGCCTTTTATTCCTGATAAAGGGTTCCTCAATTCATGAGCTATTCCGGCAGCCATCTCCCCTAATGCAGCCATCCTATCTTTTATCCTTAGTTTCTCTTGCAATAATTTCACATTTGTTATATCTTGAAATACTATTAAATATCCATATACATTCTTATTTAAATCTTTTAGCGGTGAAGCAACAGCTCCTATTTCACATTTTTCATTATTAATAATCATGGAACCTTCAATTCTGTAAAAACCAGAATGCTCCAACTGCGATACTAAATCCTTAAATTTAATTACCGAAAAGAAAACTGAATCAAAATGTGTTGAAATTAATGTTTCTTCTTTTTCTATATTTAAAATCTTATACCCTGCTGTATTAACAAAAGTGATGTTCCCATAATCATCCAGAGTCATCAATCCACTGGGCATACTTTCTACGACATTTTGATATAATTGCTGCAATTGAATTAATTTATTCTCTTTTTCTTTTAAATCCCGATAGCTTTTATTTGCTTTTTCAGATAAATATACACTTAACCAAGCTGTCATTAAAAAAGCTAAGAAATTAATAAAAAGATTATAATATACCGTTTTAATTGGATAGCTTTCAACATATACTTTTTGAGGATCATAATAAGGAATTATTTTTAAATGCATTAGATCTACTAAAAGTCCGAAGATAACTATTGAAGCCCCTGAAATGATTACTACTCCTTTGCGATCAAGAAGGATACTAGCTGTTATTATTGCTATTATATACAAAAAGCTAAAAGGGCTTTGGAAACCTCCTGTTAAATAAATCAAAGAAGTAATAAACATTATATCTATAAATAATTGAAAATAGATTTGAAAATTCTCATTAATTTTTTTTGTATAAAGGAATAAATAGAGAATTGTTGATAAAAGTATAATAATTGTTAGAAAATATAATGGATTGATAGGAAGAATAGTGCTACTAACTAATTGAATTAAGATAGCTGTAATAAGAATTGATAATGCAATAACTAAACGTATAATGATAAGCCAGAAAATCTTTTTACCGGCATAATTCAAAATCATCTATTTTTTCAGGAGATTATCTTAAATTGATTCCCCTTAATTAAATAAATTAATTAGCCAATTACCTTAATCAATGAGAATAAGGGCAAGTACATTGAAACTATAATTCCGCCTATAACAATTCCTAAGAAAAGTATCATAATAGGTTCAATTAATGTTAACATATTCTGAACAGCAACATCTACTTCTTCTTCGTAAAAATCAGCTATCTTTGATAGCATAGCATCCAAAGCTCCTGTTTGTTCACCGACTGAAACCATATGAACAACCATTGGAGGAAAAACAGGGCTTTCTCTCATAGGGTCTGCAATGCTTTTTCCACCTTCTATGCTTTTTCGTGTAGCAAGCACGGCATCTTCTACAATGGCATTTCCTGAAGTTTTTGCTGTTATTTCTAAAGCATCAAGGATAGCTACACCACTGCTTATCAGAGTAGCTAAAGTCCGACAAAAACGAGCTATTGCTATCTTTTGCAAAACCATGCCCAAAATAGGCACTTTTAATAAAGTACCATCAATAACCCTTCTTCCTCTATAAGTCTTATGATATTGAAATATTGCATATACTAATCCAATAGCTCCCAAAATAATTAACCAACCGAATCTTCCAACAAATTTACTCATCGTTATAGTAAGCTGTGTAAGGAAAGGTAATTCAGCTCCTAAACTTGCAAAAAGAGTTTCAAAAGTAGGTATAACCCTTGTTAAAATTATGTAAACGACCACAGATGCTATTAATATAACAGCAATAGGATAAGTTAAAGCAGAACGAATGGCTCTTCTTAATTTGACTATCTTTTCAATATGCGTTGATAATCTTCTTAAAATAGTATCCAAAATACCACCTGCTTCTCCAGCTGCTATCATATTACAAAACAAATCATCAAAAACTGAAGGATGCTTTCTCATAGCATCAGCTAAAGAGGAACCGGCTTCTACATCTGCCCTAACTTGAGTTAAGACTTTCTGCAATAGCTTATTTTCACTTTGGACACTAAGAATTTCCAAACATTGAACTAAAGGTAAGCCTGCATCAATCATTACTGAGAATTGACGAGTAAAAATAGCTAAATCTCGCGGGGAAACTCTCGCTTTAAACCAAGGTAAAGCTATTTCTTTCCCTTTTTCTTTTAACTGAGTAACGATGATTTGCTGACGCCTTAATTTAAGCCGGGCTGCTTCTTTACTCTCTGCAACTATAACTCCTGCTTGCAGTGCATCTCCCCTTCTTCCTTTCCATTCATAAGTTGGCATATTTATTAACCTCCTTTATTGCTTTGCTATTGAAAATTTTTATATAAAAATTATATTAATTGTTTTATTTTTTCCCTACCGAAGGATATGTAGTTCCTACCACACCAACTCCTCTATTTATCATTTCTTGTAATTCTTCTGGATTATGCGAAACGCCTAAAGCAGTATCAAGAGTTATTTTCCGTTGAAAATACAATGTTGCTAAAGATTGATTAAAAGTCTGCATCCCATGTTTTAATTGACCCGTTTGCATAGCTGAATATATCTGATGAATCTTATCTTCTCTTATCAAATTCCTAATTGCTGCATTAGGTATAAGAATTTCAGTTGCTAAAACTCGACCTTTTCCATCTGCTCTCGGTAGAAGAGCTTGACATAATATCCCTTCCAATATTAAAGATAATTGTGCTCTTACTTGCGGTTGTTGATGATCAGGAAAAACATCTACTATTCTATGAATAGTTTGCGCTGCTGAATTAGTATGTAATGTAGCGAAAGTAAGATGTCCCGTTTCTGCTATCCTTATTGCAGATTCTATTGTTTCTAAATCTCTCATCTCCCCTATCAGAACTACATCGGGGTCTTGTCTTAATACGGACCTTAAAGCATTAGCAAAAGAATGGGTATCCGAATGTAATTCTCTCTGATTAACTTCAGCTTTTTTATGCTGGTGTAAATATTCAATTGGGTCTTCTATCGTTACGATATGGCAGGGTCTCTCCTTATTAATCTTATCAATCATTGCAGCCAAAGTAGTTGATTTACCGCTTCCGGTCGGACCGGTGCATAATACTAATCCTCTTGGTTTATCACAAAGAGTTTCTACAATCGGAGGAATTCCTAATTCTTGAAAGCCTCTTATCTCATAAGGAATCAACCTATATACTGCTGCTATCGCCCCTCTTTGATAAAAAACATTTGACCTGAATCTCGCTAATCCTTTTATACCGAAAGAAAAATCTAATTCTAAATTCTCTTCAAGTCTATGCTTTTGCGCATCTGTCAGAACGCTGTAAGCCAATCTTTTAGTATCCACCGGTGTTAATGGTGGAATATCCGTCAAGGGTATTAAATTCCCATGAACCCTAACTAAAGGAGATTGATTCGTCGTTATATGGAGGTCGGTTCCCTCCATCTTTAACATCCTATCTAATAATTGATGTAATGTTATTGACATTATTTCCCTCCATTAAGATTTCACAGTTTCTCTTACTACTTCTTCAATGGTTGTTATACCATCTTTAATTTTTATTAAACCACTTTGCCTTAAAGAAAGCATACCATTTTCTAAGGCTTTTCTTCTTATCTCTAAAGCCGAAGCTCCTACCAAAATTAACTCTTTTATATCATCTGTAACATCTAAGACTTCAAATAAAGCTATTCTCCCTTTATAACCTGAATTTAAACATTTATCACATCCTCGCCCCTTATATACTGTTATATTTCGGGCTTCTTCTTCACTAAATCCTATTTCTATCAAAGCTTGTGGCGTTATCTTTACAGGCTCCTTGCAATAAGGACATACTCTCCTTATAAGCCTTTGCGCTACTATCATATGAACAGAACTTGCCACCAAAAATGGTTCAATCCCCATATTCATTAATCGCGTAATTGCACTGGGAGCATCATTTGTATGTAAAGTGCTTAAAACTAAATGCCCAGTTAAAGCAGCCTTAATTGCTATCTCAGCTGTCTCAAAATCTCTTATCTCTCCTACTAAAATTATATTAGGGTCCTGCCTTAAAAAAGCCCTTAATGCTGCTGCAAAGTTTAACCCTATCTGATCATGCATTTGAACTTGGTTTACTCCCGGCATATTAAATTCTACCGGGTCTTCACAAGTAACTATATTCACTTCAGGTCTATTAATTTTCTGAATAGCAGAATATAGTGTGTTAGTCTTCCCTGAACCTGTCGGACCTGTTACTAACACCATTCCGTACGGCCGATCTATTGCCTTCTCGAATTTCTCCAAGCTATCCGGCTCAAAACCAAGCTTCGTCATATCTAACATCAATCTATCCTTATCAAGTAGCCTCATTACTACTTTTTCGCCAAATAAACAAGGTATAACCGAAACTCTAAAATCCAATTCTTTCATCCGGTCTTGTATTTTTAATTTTACTTTTATCCTACCATCCTGAGGAAGCCTCTTCTCTGCTATATCCATCCGAGACATTATCTTGATTCTTGAGGTTATTGCATCTTTCAATTTTAATGGCGGATTCAATACTACATATAATACTCCATCTATTCTATACCTTATCCTAAATTCCTTCTCATAAGGCTCAACATGAATATCACTTGCCCCCCGAACACAAGCATCATAAATAATTTTATTTACCAATTTAACAACAGGCGCCTCCTCTATCGCTTTGCTTAAATCGGATAAATCTAACTCTTCAGCTTCCTCCAATACCTGAACATCTCCCACATCCTCTACTTCTAATTCCTCTTGTACTTTCTCTAATGTCTTTTGTAATTCTACTGCATGTGCTGAACCATAATATTTGTCTATCGCTTCCTTTATAGAAGATTCAGCAGCTACAACCGGCTCAACACTCAATCCGCATATAAAATTTATGTCATTTATCGCGTGAATATTTGTTGGATCAGCCATAGCCACCGTTAATGTAGCTCCAGCTTTATTCACCGGTATTAAATCATACTTCCTACATACTTCCGCCGGCACCAACTCTAATACTGAACTATCTATCTCAAAAAACGATAAATTCACTGATGGAACCCCAAATTGCTTGCTTAAACATAATGTTATATCTTCTTCAGTTACGAACCCCAATTGAACTAAATTTGTTCCTAATTTGCCCCCATGAATTCTCTGATGCTCCAACGCTTTTTCCAATTGCTCCCTCGTTATCAAATTATGCTTTATTAGTATCTCGCCTATTTTTAAAGCCATTCAATAGCCTCTTATTTTATTTTCATCTATTATTTTAAATCTACTAATTTTAATTGTCAAGATTTTATAGCTCTTTGCGCTTTCATACCTTAGTGGTAAAATCTATCATGTATAAAATATAAAGTGAATAATGCTCAATCATTTGAAAATTTAATAAAAGAATTTAATCTTTCTGATAAATCCTATAAAATAATCCAATTATTTTATTATCATACTAAAGAATGGAATCCCAAATTAAAATTAATCTCTCACAAAAATTTTGAAAAGAATTTTTTCTCTCTTTTACAAAGATGCTTTCAATATGCAGCTTTTCTTTACCCTTATAACAGCTTTATAGATGTAGGCTCAGGAGGAGGTTTCCCATCAATCCCTTTAAAAATTTTTAATCCTAATTCTTCAGCAATTCTTATAGAATCTTCTCTTAAAAAATCTATTTTTCTTGATTCATTAATTAGTAATAGTGGATTAAAAAATACAAGATTAATAAATTTAGATTTTAAAAGAGCTCTATTTTTTCTAAAAAAAGAAAATATTACTGTTGACTACATTACAAGTATCGGCATCAAAAAAAAGGAAAATTTTATTAAAGCTTTAGCTCTAACTAATAAAGGAATATCTTTTATTACAGGAACCAATGAAATTAAAAGATTACAAGAAATTAAATATTTAAAAGGATTAAATTGGCAAATCACAAAAATTCCTAATACTCATCACCTATACTTTGTCATTCTGTCATCATAAGCTAAATCTTTACCTCTATCCTCTGCAAAAATTTTTTTTATCAGCGTATAAATTTGCTTTTATAAAAGTTTATTTCAATTGAAGCTGATTATTTACATCTATCACACCTAAAATTGAGCGAGCAATTTGTCCAGCAATAACTTTATCTACATTAGTATTCACATAACCTTTTAATGTTACATACCCTCTCTCCACAATAATTATTATGCTCGGATGCGAACCCAATACATAATGCGATAATCGCATATCATTCTTCATTGCTGTTAATATATTCACTCTAATTGCATCATCCTGAGGTGACACCGGCACCATTTTTATATTGTCTTCGACATACCTCACACCAGGTATCCATATTATTTTTTCAAAAATCCTATCTTTTATTCCTAATTCCCTTACACTTCCAAATAATTGAACAACTCCATTGCTTACTTTAAAACTTATATCTTCAAAATAAACAAGATTTATCATTCCCATTATAGTTGTATAGATTTCTCTCTCTAAATCACTATCATTCACTAAATAAGCAGGTCTTATACTTATATTATTATCTATTTTAGAAATTGGAAATTTCTCTGCTATCTCCTGCGCGTAATACTTCTCTCCATATAAATCTGCAATCCCTTCTATTAAAATATGACCTTTCTCTTTTTCTACTACTTTTAAATATTCAATAGAAATTTTCTTGTTCTCTTTTATTTTTTCTTCAATTTGCAAAGCAATTGGGATATTTGGATTCACCTTAATCATCTTTCCTTCTTTTGAACAGTATGTGCATATAAATAAAATAAATATTCCTACATAAAAAAATTTCTTTTTTGCATTTTTCATTTTTAACCTCATCACATTTTATCATAAAAATAGGTATGTAAGTAAATGAGTAAATCACTCCCTAATCTCTCCCTTCTTTATCCTTAATTATTGTGATAAAATGAACATGCTCGGCAAAAATAACTATTTAAAATGCAAGTAGCTATTATCTTCTATTATCATAAAAAAAACAAATATAGTTTTAATGCTTTAGCTGCTTCAATAGAAAATGAAAAAGAATTTAATAATATTCCTATCTTTTTCCCAGAAAATGAAAAAGAGCTCATGAATGATTTAAATGAAGCAATCAAAAATTATAAAATTATAATAGTGGGAATTTCTTTCGCTACTCCTCAATTATTAGAAATTAAGCATCTAATAAAAACAATAAGGAAGGAATTTAATCATACTATAAAATTAATAGCAGGGGGCGCGCATCCTAGTGCTTGTCCGGAGGAAACTCTAAAAATAGGATTTGATACAGTTGTTATTGGAGAAGGGGAAGAAATCATAAAGCATTTGCTTCATAGCATAATTAACAATGAAGATTTAAAAAAAGTAAAAGGAATTGCTTTTATTGAAGACGAAGCTTTTATATTTACAGGAAGAACACATAATATTTGTTTAGACAATTATCCACCTTTTTCGCAAAAATACAATAAATTTGGTCCGATTGAAATAACAAGAGGTTGTTATTACAATTGCTATTTTTGTCAAGCGCCTCGTTTATTTGGAAATAAGCTAAGACACAGAAGCATTGATACAATCTCCAAATATGTAGAAATAATGAAAAAAAATAATCTCCAGGACATAAGATTTATTTCTCCCAACGCTTTTTCTTACGGTTCATCAAAACCAAAAGAAATAAATTTTTCAGCTATAGAGGTTCTTTTAAAAAATGTCAGAAAGATTCTTGGCAGCAGAGGAAGGATCTTCTTTGGCACTTTCCCATCTGAAGTCAGACCTGAATATATAAACAAAGACACTATTCAATTAATCCAAAAATATGCGAACAATGATAATATTGTAATAGGAGCGCAATCGGGTAGTCAAAGAATATTAGACCTTTGTCATCGTCAGCATTCAGTGAGCGATATATACAACGCTGTTAAAATCACAACAGATGCAGGATTGAAAGCTAATGTAGATTTTATTTTTGGATTGCCTAATGAAAATAAAGAAGATATCAAAGAGACCGCTAAACTTATAGAAGATCTTATTAGAATGGGAGCAAAAATTCATTCTCATATTTTCACGCCTTTACCGGGGACTCCTTTTAAAAATTGTTCTTATGGTAAAATAGCAAAAGAAATAAAAACATTACTAAACAAATACATAGCTAAAGGTTTAATATGGGGGCATATTTAAAAATATGCAAATAGTGAAAATCGGAACTTGTGGATGGTCTGTTAAAGGAGGCAGAAAAGAATATTTTAAAAAGTTTAATATTATTGAACTTCAAAATACTTTTTATGAATTGCCTAAGATAGAAAATGTAAAAAAATTAAGAAAGGAAGCTCCAGAGGATTTTGAATTTATTGTAAAGGTGTGGCAAGTGCTAACACATCCACCACGATATTGGAAAAAAGCAAAAATTCAAGGAAACATTAACAATTATGGCTCTTGCAAACCAACCGAAGAAAATTTTAAAGTTTGGGAACAGGTTCTTGAAATATGCTTAATTCTTAAATGCAAAATATGCATTTTCCAAACGCCGCCCAGTTTTGGATATAATGAAAATAATTTAGCTATTATTAAAGAATTTTTTACTTCCATCCGCAGAGAAGAAATGAAAATCGGATGGGAACCAAGGGGTAGCTGGAATGATTACCAAGAATTAAATAAAGTTTTTTCTTCCCTTGACTTAATACATATTGTGGACCCTTTTAAAAGAGAGCCTTGCTTAAATCAAGATATCACATACTATAGATTACATGGCAAAAACGGAGAATTTAATTATAAATATCGTTACACTGAAGAAGATTTAATTACACTTAAAAACAAAATTAAAAATCAAACATATGTTTTATTCAACAATATTCATATGGCAGTGGATGCTGAAAATTTTAAAAATATCTGCTTAAATCAATGAAAATAATTAACGATACGGAAAAACCTATAAACGCAAAAACCTTTATTTTTATAATTATTTTACTAATTTTAGGAAACGGCATCTTTATTTTCCTCCTATACAAATTTTCATTATTTATAAGTGAAGAATTAATTAATGAAAAATATTCTCCCACATATAAAGTGAACATAGTAGGAAGAGGAGCAAAGGTGGATCATTCTTCTTATCATCTGAAAAGCAAAGCCCCGATAAGGATAGCGGTTGCACCGGTTGTTTCTCCAGAAGTTTCTTTAATCCTTTATCAAGATTTGGTTAAATACATAGGAAATGCTGTAGGAAGTGAAGGAGTATTAATTTTGCGTCCAACTTATTTAGAGATCAATGAATTATTAAGAAACGGAAGATGCGATTTAGCATTCGTATGCTCTTATGCTTATATTAGAGGTAAAAAAGAATTTGGAATGGAATTATTTGTTGTCCCTGTAATAAAAGGAAAAGATACTTATCACTCATATATAATTGTTCCTTCTTCCAGCATTGCTAAAACTTTCTTTGATTTAAGAGGTAAAAGATTTGCCTCCGCTGACATTTTATCTAATTCGGGTTGGTTATTCCCAGCAGTATGGTTGAAAAAACAAGGTGAAGACCCCTATCATTTTTTTAAAGAACACATCATCACAGGAAGTCATGATAAATCAATTTATTCAGTAGCAGAAGGATTTGTAGATGGTGCAGCAGTGGACAGCATAATTTATGAACAAACCCCCAAAGAAATTATTCAAAAGACAAAAATAATTTTAAAATCACCCCCTTTTGGAATGCCACCTGTCGTTATTTATCCTAAATTGAATAAAAAATTAAAACAGCATTTACTATACATTATGATTAATATGCATAAAGACCCCAATGGCTTGAAGATTCTTAATCTATTAGGAATTGATAAATTTATACCTGCCGATGAAAAATTATTCCGCACAATAGAAGAAAATGTTAATTTTTGGGAAGCTACCTCAGAAATTCAAAAATGATAATACTTAAAAATTTGTTGGACAAAATAATTTGGATAATTTTTTCTGTTCCCTTATATTTTAAAATAATGGGAATAGGAGCAATTGTAGCAGTTGTTTTTGGAACTGTTTCTCTTTTTCAAATTCAAAAGAGTATAACATATTATCTTTATGAAGAATTAAAAAAGAATACTTTTTCAATAGCATTCTCGTTGGCAGAAGCGCTCGCAAGACCATTGGCAATTAATGATATTTTTTCAGTCCATCAAATTATTAAAAGCAAGTTTGAGAATATGCCGGAAATCCAATATATAATAATAAAAGATTGGAATGGGAATATAGTGGCTCATACCTTTGAACAAAGAATACCTTTTTCTATTGCAAATTTAGAAAATAATCTTGTCCCATCTAAAGGAGATTTCAAAATAATTCAAAATGATAAATTTTTAATTTTTGATGTATCAGTTCCTATACTGAAAGGTAAAGCTGGTACATTAAGATTAGGAATATCAGATCAGAAAATAAAAAATGTTCTTACTGAATTAACTAAGTTCTTTCTATTCACATTTTCTATTTGCATTATTATAGGACAAATTTTAGCATTATTATTAACATACCTGCTTGTTAGACCTATAAATCATTTAGTTATGGTTTCAAATAGAATAAGACAAAGAGATTTCAATGTTAAATCAAAAATATATTCTGCTGATGAGATAGGAAAATTAGCCCTTGCTTTTAATCAAATGGCAGTATCTTTAAAAGAATATGAAGAAGAAGTTAGAAATAAAGAAAGAGAAAGAATCTCTCTCATTAAGAAAATTGTTTCTGCCCAGGAAGATGAAAGGAAAGCAATCGCACAAGAATTACATGACCATTTTGGACAATCTCTTTCTACAATGCTTCTTATGGCTCAATCTATATCTCTGCAAGAAAAAGATTTTAAAAGTAAACTAAAAGAGATTGAATTTCAAATTAAGGATCTAATAGATGATATACGGAATCTTGCTTTTACTTTACGCCCTTCTATTTTGGATGATTACGGATTAGAATCTGCTCTTAAAAGATATTTAGATTCAATTATGAAACATTCCAAAATTAAATTTGATCTTCAAGTAATGCCTTCTCCAGGAGAGAGAAGACTTCCAACTCATATCGAAACTTCCTTATATAGAATTACTCAAGAAGCAATATCAAATATTCTTCGCCACTCTAAAGCAAATAGAGCGAGTATTTTGCTTCTTTATAAAAATAAAGAAGTTATGCTTATTATTGAAGATGATGGGATCGGTTTCAACTTAGAAAATGCATTAAGTGAAAAAAGAGAATGTCTTGGTTTAATAGGAATGAGAGAAAGAGTAAATTTATTGGATGGAACCTTTGACATTGAAACGAGTCCCGGCAAAGGAACGAGCATTCATATTAAAATTCCTATATAATTTAATTATGCCAATTAAAATAATTATCGCTGATGATCACGCAATGTTTCGTAAGGGAGTTCGCTCCTTTTTAGAAAAAGAGATAGGATTAGAAATAATCGGAGAATGCGGTGATGGCTTTGAAACACTTAAATTAATTGAAGAAAAAAAACCGGATGTCCTCATTTTAGATATTTCTATGCCGGGACTGCCCACTAATAAAGTAGCTGAAGAAATTATTAAGAAATTCCCGAAAGTAGCAATTGTCATTCTTACTATGCACGAAGATGAATATTATCTTAAAGAATTTCTAAAAATAGGTGTCAAAGCTTTTGTGCTAAAAAAATCAACTGCTACTGAATTAATAAATGCTATAAGAAAAGCTTATTCTGGCAGTTCTTATATTGATCCTTCACTCTCAGACGTCTTGATTCCTTCTTACATAGGAACATCACCTAAAAAAATTAAAGGCTCTATCCCTTTAAGTAAAAGAGAGTTAGAAATTTTGAAGCTTCTTGCTTTGGGTTATACAAATGAAGAAGTATCTAAAATTCTTTTTATTTCAAAAAGAACCGTAGAAGCTCATCGCTCCAATATTATGAATAAATTACAATTAAAAAATAGGGCTGAATTAGTTCGCTTTGCCATTGATAATGATATAATAAAATTCTAAATATTTTTATGATTAAGAATAATTATCTCAATCATTTTTTGGAGAATCTTAAAAATTTGGGCTGGAAAATAATATCTTCTGATTTATTCAATCCGACTTCCTCATTAAGAACTGGCTTCAATGAGATCCTCCTAATAGATGAGCTTAAAAAATTCTTGCTAAATAATTACGCATGGCTTGACGATAATTTATTCAACGAAATTTTAAAAAAATTATTTTATCCGAAGCACACTGATCCTTTTGCTATCAACGAAGAGATGTTACATTTAATTCAAGGAAAAATCCTACTCGACAATAAGCAACTTTCTCTAATTGATTACGATAATATTGAAAATAATTCTTTTTTAGCTATTTCTCCTTTCAAAATTCAAATACCAGCAACAGGATTACATATCGCCCCCGATGTTGTTCTATTTATTAATGGATTGCCTTTAGCTATCATTGAATGCAAATATAAAGAAATTGCTTATCCTACCCCTTATATTTTTAGTTCCTACGCTAAATACATCTGCCATCCAATCTTCTTCTATAACCAATTTATTATAGCTATTGATAATCAATCCGCTAAATGCTCTACTATCACTGAATTAAACAACTCTTTTTATGTATGGAAAAATGAAAATAATGAACCGGATATTTTCCAAATTCTTTCAAAAAAAACTTTCACAGATATACTCCAGAACTTTATTATTTTTCATCAAAACTCCGAAAAAGAAAAGATAGTATCTCGCTATTATCAATATAGAGCTGTCTCTAAATTAATTTCTTTCCTTATTAACAAAAAAGAAAATAAGAACGCTATCATCTATCAAGCGCATGGCTCCGGCAAATCTATAATAACTGTATTTTCAATCAGGAAGATTTTTAATTCTCCTTTCTTTAAAGATTATAGAGTAATTCTTGTTACAGAAAAGTTAGAAATTGAATCCTTACTTGAGCAAGCAGCTAATGTTATAAATTTCAACCTGTTCAAGCCTAAAAGCATTAATGAACTCAAAGAATTGCTAAAATCTGATGCCCCGGGCTTGATATTAGCAATGATGAAAAATTTCGCCGAACAAGAACTCTTACAAGAATTCCCTGTTTTAAATACTTCAGAAAAAACAATTATATTGATTGATGAAGCTCATCGTTCTCATTTTAAATGGATGAATGCAAATTTACAAAAATCATTACCTAATTCAGTAAGAATAATTTTTACAGGGAGCCCTATTGAAAAAATAGAGGGCACTGCCATTCCTTATCTTGACAAATATTCTTTTGATGATTCTATAAAAGATTCAATATGCTTAGATTTAAGATTTGAAATTAAAACTGAACCTTCAGAAAAACCTGAATTTGAAAATACCCAAATTACTGGTAAAGCTTTCAAAGACCTTCTTGAAGATGTTCCGGAAGAAGATAAAAAGCGAGTCTCTGAAGTTATGACAAGAAGAGCTTATCTTGAAAATAAAGAAATTATTAAAGAAAAAGCACGCGATTTACTCATGCATTATTTAACATATATTTTCCCAAATAAATTCAAAGCGCATATCATTGCTAATTCCCATCTTTCTGCTGTATATTATAAACAGGAAATTGATAAAGTTATTAAGGAAATAATTGATTACCCCGCTTTAGCTAAAAATCTCAATATTGATTTTAATCTATTAAAAAAAATAAGAACTGCTGTGATTATAAGAAAATCTATAGGAGACCCTCCCGCTTATAAACCATATACGGATGAAGCTGAACATCAAAAAAATATTGAAAGTTTTAAAATGCCATTTGAAAAAATTACTGATAATAACGATGGGAATACAGCAATTATAATAACAACTGATCTATTATTAAGCGGATTCAATGCTCCAATAACACAGGTTATTTACCTTGATCATATCCTTAAAGACCATCAATTAATCCAAGCCATTTCAAGAGTTAATCGCCCTTTTAAATTTAAATCCTGCGGATTAATTATTGATTATGTTGGCGTTTGCTCCCATCTTGATAAAGCACTTTCTATCTTTGAAGAAGAAGAAATTAATGAACTACTTACTGGCTTCAAAAATCATAATGAAGATTTAAATTTTCTAAAGTCAACTATTAAAAAATTAGAAGAATTATTTAGAAACATCAATATTTTTTATATTGACAATACTGATGCTTGCATCAATGCACTTTGGGATTTGAATCTCAGAAAGGATTTCCTCTTTTTATCCGATCAGCTGATAAATTATATGGATAGATTGCTTCCTAAAGCTGAAGCTCTTCAATTTGCAGATTTCTTTAAAATTATATGCTATATTCGCCAAACAGCAAGAATGAAATTCCGCGATGAAAGCTTAAATCTATCTTCTTTAAGCAGCAAACTCTATAATCTTGTATTAGATTTTTTCCAAAATAAAAATATAGATATAAGAATTCCACCTGCTCCTCTATTCTCCAATACCTTTGAAAATAGCCTCAAATCTTGTACTAATACTAAAATAAAAGCTAAAGAAATGATAGCAGCTGTTTCTGAATATATTTCTTTAAATAAAGATAAGGACCCAGTGCTCTTTGAAAAATATTCTGAAAATTTGAATAAAATCATTTCTAACTTCTCTGAACATGCTGAAAGACAAATCGTTGAATTAGAAAAATTAATTGAAGAAATTAAAATTGCAAGGTTAAAAGAAGAAAATTTTGGTTTTGATCCTTATTCAGAATTGCCATTTTTTGCTCTATTAATGAAAAGGATTTTTAAAACGAATTCATACAAAGAGCTTGATCAAAAACAATTAGAACTCAATATAAATTTGACTAAAAAAATCCTCTCGATTATAAGAAAAGCAGCCCAGCAAAGTAATTTATGGCAAAACATATCTGCTCAACGCAAATTAAAAACAATTATTTTGAGTAATCTAATAACATTCCCTTTCAAGACCAATATTAACGCCAAAGCTATTTCACAAGAACTTGTTGAATTAGCTTATCACCATACTTGCTAACTGGTCGGGGCGAGAGGATTTGAACCTCCGACCCTTGCGTCCCGAACGCAATGCGCTATCCGAGCTGCGCTACGCCCCGGTAATTCATCTTTTATTATATATTTTATTAATTAATAAAAGCAAATGGGAGCGAATTATTCCCCCTCTTAACCCATTAAATAAGAAGTTAGGAAGATAGGAAGTTAGGAAGTTAAAAAGGTCCCTTACTCAATTTATTGCTTATATTTTTTAAGCACAAAGGACACAAAGTTAACACAAAGCACACTGATTTGAGTTTATAGAGTTTAT
>CAYREJ010000008.1:0-22777 GCA_964423235.1 uncultured Acidobacteriota bacterium
GTTTCTAATTTTTTTGCCATTGGATTTGCTTTTAGCATTTGGAATAAACTAACTATTTACATTTTGCTGTATTGACATAAATACAATCTCATTTTATAATAAATTCTGAAAATAAAATGCGAGGGATAAATGGTTAAAATAATTGAAGGAAAAATAACATCGGAAGGATTAAAATTTGGGATTATAGTTTCCAGATTCAATGAAATAATAACAGATAAGCTATTGTCGGGTGCTTTAGATGCATTGAAAAGAACAGGAGCATCTATAGAAGATATAATAGTTTTAAAAGTTCCTGGTTCTTTTGAGATTCCTTTCTTTGTAAAGAACTTGGTAGATTCCGGTAAAATTGATGCAATAATATGTTTAGGAGCCATAATAAAAGGCGAGACTTCTCATAATCAATACTTGAGTGCAGAAGTAATAAAATCTATTTCTCATTTGAATTTAATTTCAAAAGTACCGATTTCTATGGGAATAATAACGGCAGATACATTAGAACAAGCTATAGAAAGAGCAGGGAGCAAAAAGGGCAATAGAGGATTTGAGGCTGCAATGAGTGCTATTGAGATGGCAAATTTGATTAAGGAAATGAGAAGTAATAAATTACTGGAATAATTTTTAGGAATTTTTTATGGGAAAGAGGCATTTAGCCCGGGAATGTGCTTTAAAAATATTATATGCAATAGATGTAAATGAAACATCGAAGATAGATGACTGTATTTCAAAGGTATGGTCTATCTTGCCCAATTATTCTATTGAAGTTAAAGAATACGCAGAGGAATTAGTTCGGGGAGCATTTAAGTATAAAGAATTGATAGATAAAATTATTTCAAATTATATAAGAGATTGGACATTGGATAGGATATCAATAATAGATAGAAATATATTAAGATTGGGAATTTATGAACTTCTTTATGAAGCTTTAGATGATAGAATCATAATGGATGAAGCGATAGAAATAGCCAAAAAATATGGAAGCTATGATTCATTTCAATTTATAAATGCCATAATGGATGCTGTAAATAAAAATTTGAAGAATAAAGAAAAGAAAATAGAAAATATTATTTAATAAAATCATATGGGTTTAGTAGGAAAACTTGAAGATTTATCATTGCCTGATATAATTCAGATAGTTAGTTTGAGCAAAAGGACAGGGATTTTAACGGTTGAAAACGAGGGACAGAGGGGTGTAATAATTTTTAAGAATGGATTAGTAGTGAGTTCTATTTCGCCTTCAAAGAATCGGAAAACTTTAGGTCAGATTTTATTAGAACAGAATTTAATTACTCCTGAGGATTTAGAGGAAGCGTTAGAATATCAAAAGAATGTGAGATATGAGCCATTAGGTTCTATATTGCTAAAGAAAAATTTAATAAGTTATGAGATACTGCAAAGAATTGTGAAAGCTCAGATATATGAAGCAGTAAGTGATTTATTAAATTTTAAAGAGGGGAATTTTAGTTTTGAATTAAGTGAAATAGTGCCTTTTGATGATATAAGGTGTGATGTGCAGAATCTTGCATTTTTAGAAAAAGGGCTAAATCCTCAGCAGATATTGTTAGATGCTTTAAGGCTGAAAGATGAGAAAAAAAGAGATCAGCAAGATAGTGTTCAGGAGAAAGAATCGGGAGCAAAATCGTTTACTGAGATTGATACAGCAAATATGATAGAGGAAGCTGAGCCTTTAAAAATAAAGGAAGAAGGTAAAGCTGAAATTAGTTTAGTGCCAGTGATATTAGTAGATGATGATGCCTTGGTAAGGAAAAAAATTTATGCTGAATTACTCAAGAAGGGTTATGATGTTTATGAATATTCATCCATAAGTGAGGGAGAGGAAGTAGCTCAAAAGCTTCGTTCAGATGGGAAAAAATTTGCCTGCATAATTAATCTTTTGCTTCCTTCTGAAGGGGATAGTTTATTAGGAGGATTAGAATTTATTTCTTATCTAAGAAAAATATCTTCGGAAATACCAATTATTGCTATTACTAATTATATTGATAATGATATAATACAATTGCTAAATAAGAATGGAGTAAATAATTATTTTCTAAAGCCAAATATTCAAGGGATAAAATTAGATGAATATAAAAGGAAGATAGAAGGGTTTGCAGCTAATTTATCAAAATCGCTAATTGAAGTTTGCAAAAAAGTATATCCGGAGAAATATGCTGAACCTTCCATACCTCTTTTATGGAAAGAATTAGGTTTAGATGCACCTTTTACAAAAGCTGATTTAGAATATGAGAAGGAAAAAGATTTGCAATTTCAGATAGCAAAGTTACAAAAAGTTTTAGATGAGCTACGAAGTCCAAATGAGGCTCCGGAAATATCTTTAATTATATTAAAATACGCTGCTGAATTTTTTGATCGGGGGATTTTATTTATAATAAAAGATGATGAAATAGTTGGAATAGGTGGTTTTGGAGAAACGGGTGATGATGAACCTATGCCGATTAAAGTGAGGCGAATAAGAATTCCAGTAAAGGAAAAAACTATTTTTAATAGAATTAATTCTACAATGAAAATGCATAAAGGGAAATTACCGGATACTCCTTGGAATAGGGCATTAATTAAAATGCTTGGCAATCTAATGCCTACTGAAGTAGCTATAATTCCTTTAATAAGTTATGGTAAGATTATAGCTTATCTTTATGGAGATAATGCAGTAAATAAAAGAAAATTAGAGGATATAAATGCTTTAGAGATTTTTATGGGTCATGCAGGATTAGCAATGGAGAATGCACTTCTTCATAAAAAGATAAATACTTTAAGAATTCAATAGGGAAGTTTAAAAATGAAAATATTAATTGTTGAAGATTCGTCAATTGCAAGAGGGTTTGTAGCGTCTTCTGTAAAGATATTTTTTCCTGATGTAGAAAGTATAGAAGTTGATAGTGGTTTTGAAGCTTTGAAGGCGCTTCCTCATCATAAATTTGATTTGATAATAACAGATATAAATATGCCGGATATAAATGGATTAGAATTGATTAGCTTCATTAAGAAGCATCCTAAATATAAAGATATTCCTATTATAATTATATCAACCGAAAAAAGTCCCGAAGACAGAAAAAGAGGATTGGAATTAGGAGCTTTTGAATACCTCTCAAAGCCATTTTCTCCTGAAGAATTATCAGAAATAGTTAAAAAAGCTATTGAAACTTCAGGTAAAAGATAATGAAAAAGGATAAAGAACAATTAATAAAAGATTTTATAGGCGAAGCAGAAGAATTAATAGAGGAATTAAGCTCTGATATTAAAAATTTAGAGAAGGATGTCAAGGAAAATAAAGTTAAGCCTGCATTAATTAATAAATTATTTAGAGAGTATCATTCTATAAAAGGATTATCTTCAATGTTAGGATTTGAAAAAATATCTCTTTATACTCATGAATTAGAAAATCTTTTAGACAAAATGAGGTTAGGCAAAGTTCAAATAAATGATAGCATAGTGGATATATTATATGAATCATTAGATACCATACAAAATTTAATTTCTGAAATTCAACAAGGGGAAGATAAAATTGATATATCTATTTATAGAGATAGAATTATTGAAGCTCAAGAGATTCCAATTGAAACTGAAGAGAAAAGTATTTCTTCTTTTATAGATTTAGATGAGCAGACGATTAAATCTTTTACTGAATATGAGGAGCACAGGTTGAAAGAGAATCTAAGGCTAAATAAGAATATATATTGTGTAAAGCTAATACTTGATATGTCAACTTTTGATACGGACCTTAGAATAGCCAACGAAAAGTTAAGCGAAACTTCAGAGATAATAAGCACGCTTCCTTCATATGATCAATCTTTAGGTTTAGATAAAATGGTATTCAGATTAATTATAGGAACATCAGAAGATAAAAAGGCGATAGAGAAAATAATACAACCTTTATCGGCAGAGGTAATCAATATAAGGAAAGGAGAATCGCCAGCGGTAAAAGAAGAGAAGCCTCCAATGTTTATAGAAAAGGAAGAGGCAGCGGAGGAAGAAGAAGCTCCTTCAAAGGCAGTAGGACAATTTGTTCGGGTTGATGTTCAAAAACTTGATGAGGTTATGAATATAATCGGGGAATTATTTATTCTGAAATCATTAATTAGCAATTTATCTTATGAGGCAAAAGAAATACCCCAAGCCGAGCTTTTATCTAATAAACTGCAAAAGGCATCTTTCTTTTTTGAAAAAAGGTTGAATGAATTACAAAGGAGCTTAATTGAAATAAGGTTAGTTCCTATAGGACAAATTTATAATAGATTATCTCGGATGGTCAGAAAATTAGCAAAAGCGGCTCAAAAAGAGATTAATTTACAGTTTTTTGGTGGTGATACTGAATTAGACAAAATGATGATAGAATTACTTTTTGACCCTTTAATTCATTTGATAAGAAACTGCATTGATCATGGGATTGAATCACCAGAAGAAAGAAGAAAATTAAATAAACCCGAAGTAGGTATTATTTCTTTAAATGCTTTTCAGAGAGGGAATAATGTAGTTATAGAGGTTTCTGACGATGGGAGAGGGCTTGATTTACAAAAGCTAAAGGCAAAGGCTATTTCTATGGGTTTAATTTTGACTGATCAAGAATTTAATATGCAAAAAGCTACAGAAGTAATTTTTATGCCCGGTTTCTCAACAAGTGAAGATGTTTCAGAGATTTCTGGAAGGGGAGTTGGGTTGGATGTTGTAAAGAGAAATATTTCCAATCTAAATGGAATAATAAATGTCAAAAGCGAAGAAGGAAAAGGAACCATTTTTGAGATTACTTTACCAATTACATTAGCTATTATTCAATCATTAATTGTTAAAATTAATGGGATTAAATTTGCCCTTCCTATGTCTTCAGTTTTAGAAACGCTAAAGGCTACTGCACAGGATATAAAGACAATTGATAAAAAGGAAGTAGTAATATTGAGAGGAAAAACTATACCATTAATTCGTGTTGATGAAGTTTTGAATCTAAGAAATAATTTATTAAGGGAGAACAATGATTCTTGTTTTATAGTAATAGTGCGGATTGCTGACCAAAATATGGGAATTATAACTGATGAATTAATTGGTCAACAGCAAGTTGTTATAAAAAGTTTAGGACAAAGATTTAAAGACTTGATTGGTATTGCAGGAGCCACTGAAATAGGTGAAGAAAATCCTATATTAATACTTGATCCAGCAGGTCTTGCTATGATTGCCACTTCAGGAAGATTAAAAATGATGCATTAATATAATAATGATGTATAAAGATTTTTTTAATTTAAAAGAGAAACCTTTTGCTAATACTCCTGATCCTAAATTTTTGTATCCTTCTAAACAATATCAAGAAGCTTTAGCAAGATTACTTTATGCTGTAGAAGAAAGGGAGTTAGCTCTTCTTACGGGAGAAATAGGTTCAGGAAAAACTACTCTTTCTAGGCTATTAATTGATTCCTTAGATGAGAATGCCGAGCCAATTTTGATAATTAATCCTACTCTTACTCCTAATCAGTTTTTAAGATTTTTAGTTAAAAAATGGGGGCAAGAGCCGCGTTATTATAAGCAGGATATTATTGAACAACTTTATGATATTTTATATCAAAAATATGAGAATAATAAAATTGCAGTTTTGATAATTGATGAAGCTCAATTGATTCCTTCTAAAGCTGTTTTTGATGAAATAAGATTGCTAACTAATTTTCAATTGGATGATGTTAATTTGATTTCTATAATTTTAATAGGGCAACCAGAATTAGCAAAAAGGTTAAACCATAAGAATTATGCAGCTCTTAATCAAAGGATAACTATGCGATTTCATTTAAAACCTCTTATGCCTGAGGATGTAGATTCTTATATTGAGCATAGATGGGCAATTGCTTGTGAAAATCATGGTTCCCCTTTTGGAAAGAATGCTAAAAAACTAATAGCAAAATTTTCAACTGGCATTCCAAGGCTAATCAATGCAATAGCAACTAATTGTTTGATTCAAGCTTATGCGGAAGGAGTGCATAAGATAGATGAGAAGATAGTCTTGGATGCTGCAAGAGAATTAAATTTAGCAGCTTAAAGAGGATAATATGGACCTATTAAAAGCAAGAGAAAAAGCTAAAAAACAGATAGTAAAAGACAAGAAGGAAGAAAATGCTATCAAGATAAAACAGAAAGTTTCGGAAGGTGCCGAACCAATAATCAAAAAAGATGTTAAGAGAATTGAGAAGATAGAAGAGCCTAAGATTGTCTTGCCGTTGGAACCGGAAACGAGAATTACAAAATTAAATGATAAACTCAGAGGGATAGTAGAAAGACTTTTTGATGATATAGTAGAGGAAGAAGAAGTTCCTGAAATTGTTTTAGAGCAAGCTCCTTCAATAGCTTCAGAAGAAATTCAATTACTAACTTTTAGAATAGGAAAAGAATATTTTGCATTAAATTTAGAGTATATATCAGAAGTTATAAGATATAGAGAAGCTGCATTAATTCCTAAAACTCCGGATTATGTTCATGGCTTGATAAGCTTAAGAGGCAGGATGGTAGCAGTAATAAATTCCCATTTGAGATTGCAATTGCCTTCAAAAGAAGATTCTAATAAGAGGCGAATAATAATAGTAGAAATTGATAATGAGTTTATGGGCTTTACGGTAGATGAAGCATATAATGTTATAAAGATTGATAAGAACTTGATAAAGCCTGTTCCTCCGACTCTGACTGAAATTGAAATGGAGCTTGTTTTAGGTGTTTGTGAATTTAAAAATAAATTAATTACAATATTGAATGTTAATAATTTTTTTAAGTTCTTATGAATGCTCAAATATTTACTTGTCCAAATTGTCAAGTTAAATTTAAATTAAAAGATGGGAAGATAGAGAAGTTAGTAAAATTGAATTGTCCCAAATGCAAGAAGCTATTGTATATAAGACCCAAATCTTTTTATGGAGAAAATTCTACAAAGCAGATGAGTAGTAAATTATCGGAAAGCAACCCGATCAAGATGTATGATTTATCCATTCAAAATGAGATAATAGAAGATTTCTTAAGATACCATAGTAGTCTTAAGGAAGAATCTAAAGAGCCCATTGCTATTATTGGAGACGAGCCAAGGGAATTTCGGAATTACTTAAATAATTTGCTTGAAAGCATAGGATTTAGGACATTTATAGCTGATAACGGAAGAGATGTGCTATTACTTCTGCAAAAGAATTTTCCTGATATTTTATTTATAAATGTTTATCTTCCAATAATTATGGGAATTAATATTTGTGAAAAGATAAAAAGTCATTCTTATTTCAAAAAGATAAAAATTATTTTAATAGGAACAATGTGGAGGACAGATAGATTTAAAAGGGAGCCATCGAATTTATATGGAGCTGACGAATATATTGAAGAAGCAGTTAGCAAAAAAGAATTATTTGAAAAGATACAGAGAATTCTGCCCAAAGATGTGTTAGATAAGCTTTTTTTAGCTGGCGAACCCATCAAGGATACAGATATAGAGTATGCTAAAAGATTAGCAAGGATAATTTTTTCTGATATAGAATTATACAATAGCGAGAAAATAAAAAAAGCTCTTATTGAAAAAGTTGATTTAAGGAAAGTTTTGGAAGAGGATATAGAGGAAGGAAGAGCTTATTATAAAAGCAAAGTTTCCCCGCCGGTTCTTGCAAATTATAATTTTTTTGAAGAATATTTAGAAAAGTTTTTGAAAAATACTATGAAATCATTATAAAAGGGATGAAAGATGATTATTCAATTTGATGAATTAATAAGAATGAGTAATTCAGAGGATGTTAATGAAAGAGAACAAGCTGCAAGGCTTTTAGCTAATTTTTCTGCAAGCGAGAAAGCAGAGAAGCTCTTGTTGAATTTATTAAAAGATGAAAATTGGAGGGTTCGTAAAGCAAGCAGTGAAGTGATTCTTATGTTAAGAACTCCTTCATTAATAAAAGGGGTTGTTAA
Source organism: uncultured Acidobacteriota bacterium (assembly GCA_964423235.1). GTDB lineage: Bacteria > Acidobacteriota > HRBIN11 > MFGW01 > MFGW01 > CAYREJ01. The sequence continues at coordinate 7,918 of CAYREJ010000008.1, forward strand.
AGCTCTTTATAATGATGAAAATGTGGGGGAAAGAAATGCGGCTATGGATATATTATTGAATCTTGGTCAATTAAGTCTTCCTTATTTAAGAGCAGAATATGATACAAAACATTCGGATGTTAAATTATTTATTGCTACTTTATCGGGAGATTTAAGAGATATTGAATCATTGCCATTCCTTTATAGATGCTTAGAAGATGCAAACGATAATGTTATTTCAGCTGCTATTGTATCTATTGGAAGAATTGGGAAAGAAGAATCAATCCCCTATTTGATTAAATATCTGGATTATAAGAATTCTTGGCTTCAATATCAAGCAATAGAAGCATTGGGATTAATAGGGCATTCGGATTGTGTTAAAAATTTAGCAAAATGCTATGAGAATGTATATTTAAGGTCGGCTGTTATAAAAGCACTTGCTAACATAGATAATGAAAATAGCTTAATTGAATTAGCTAATTTCCTAAATTATAATCCTAATTCAGAATTAGTATCAGCTTTATGCAAATTAATTTTTTCCCCTAGACCTGAAGTGTTATGGGAAAATATAAAAGAGAAATATTTACATATTCTTAAAAAGAATATAGAAAAAAGAACCATTGACATGCTAATCTCTAATTTATCTTTTGAGATCAAGGAGGAGAATTATAATATACTGAATTTACTCTCTTTTCTTCAAATAGAAGAAGCGATTGAATATATTAAGCCTTGGATAACTTCATTAGATACGATGATGAAGGGATTTGAATTGTTAAAAAGATATAATCCAGATTCTTTATTGCAATTGAAGAATTTCATTGAAAATTTAGACGAAGATATTATTTTACTTGAATATATTTCTCTTTTTTGGTCTGCGACTTCAGAGGAATCTATTAGATATATTGAGAAATTTTTGCAAAGCTCCAATGATCAAATAAGATTAGAGGCTTATAAAATAATTGCGAATGTATTAAAAGAAAAAAGCTTTAATTATTTAATTGATGCTTTAGATGATGAAAATAATAATATAAGAGAATATTTAGCTTCTCAAATAATTGAATTAGCGAAGAAAGATAAAGAGGTTTTAAAGATTGTTGAAGGAAAAATTGAAGAATTAATTAATTCAAAATCAGAGAATTTGAGAGCTTATTCTATTTATCTTGGCTATTCACTTTTTCCTAAAAAATATTTGAAAAGGATAATTGAAGGGACAAAGAGCGAATCCAGTTTAATAAGGTATAAGGCTCTGCAGTGTTTGGGTGAAGAAGATATTTCATTTTCTTATAATTATATAAAGATGGCTATGACAGATGAAGATCCTAAAATAAGGGAATTAGCAGTAAAACTTTTAGGAAAAAGTGATAATTCTGAGGCAGTAAGTTTGTTAATAAGTGCTTTGACTGATGAAGATATATGGGTTAGATGCCAAGCTATTAGATCATTATCTTTTAAACCTAATAACAAAGTGTTTGAGATTCTGCAAAAGGAATTTAGCAATTTTGCAACTCCTTTAAAATTAGAGAGTCTAAAATATTTTGGGAAAATGAATACAAAAGAGAGTAGAGCTTTATTAATTAAAAATTTATCAGAAGAAGATGAAGAAATAAGAATTATTGCAGCACAAAGTTTATCCCCGGAAGATAGGGATTCATTATCAGCTCTTGTAGATACAGCTAAGAATGATAAAAATTGGAAAGTAAGAGAAGAAGCCATTAAATCTTTAGCTAAAAAACCTACAAAAACATTCAAAAATTTACTTTATGAGCTCTGCAACAAGGAAGCAGATGCATTTGTGCGGAAGACTTTAATAGAAATAATGGAGGAATTTACAGATGCAGAATTTCAACCTTGCATATTTGATTGGTTTGCTGATGCAAGATTAATGGATTCTGTTATTAATTTTATTAAAAATAAAAGAGAAGAAGTTATGCTCCTTCTTGATAAGCAGCCTTATAAAATTTCTGATTTGATTAAAAGATCTTTGAACTGTATAAAATAATTTTTTGAAATTTTAGTTATGATGTATGATAAAGATTTAAACTTTTCTTCTGATAGTTATTATCCTTTATCAGATGAATTGTTTAGATTGATATCTGATCTAATTTATAAAAATAGTGGGCTGAAATTTGAACAAGATTCAAAGTATCTAATTCAAAGAAGATTATCTCAAAGAATTCAAATGTTAAATTTAGATTCATTTCAAAGATATTATTATTACCTTTTATATGACCAGAATAGAGAAGCTGAAATGGATAATATTTTTGACCTAATAACAACAAATGAGACTTATTTTTTTAGAGAAGAGAAACAATTAAAAGCATTTTCAGAAGAAATACTGCCCGAAATAATTCAGGAGAAACAAGCAAAAGGAGAATATAGATTGAGGGTATGGTCTGCTGGATGTTCAACAGGAGAAGAACCTTATTCTATTGCTATAATTCTGTATGAAAAACCGTATTTGAAAGGATGGGATATTGATATTTTTGCAAGTGATATATCTTCAAAAGCTTTGGCTAAAGCAAGAAAAGCTGTTTTTACTTCTAATTCTTTTAGGAATGTCAATGACGAAATTATAAATACATATTTTATAAAGGAAAATGATAAATTTAAATTAAAAGATCATATAAGAAATATGGTAACTTTTGGGAAATTAAATATAATTGACGAGAAAAAATTAGTCCTTTTAGGAGAATTAGATGTTATTTTTTGTAGGAATGTTTTAATTTATTTTGATACAGATGCAAAAAAGAAAGCTGTTGAGAATTTTTATAATAGGTTAAGGAAGAATGGATTTTTGCTGTTGGGTCATTCAGAATCATTATTAGGTTTATCCACCAAATTTCAATTGCGTCATTATGTCAATGATATGGTATATCAAAGATAGCATTTTAATTTTAAATGATATTTTTTAAATAAAAGGGATTTTATTTTGGAAAAGGTGCCCTATGATAAAAGTATTAATAGTAGATGATTCAGCTTTTAATAGAAAAACAATAGCAGAGATGCTGAAAGCAAGTGGCGAAATTGAAGTAATAGGAACAGCACATGATGGAGAGGATGCTATTCGGTATTTATCAAAAGTAATACCCGATGTAATTACTTTAGATCTTGAAATGCCAAAAATGGATGGGTTTACTTTTCTCCGGTGGCTTATGAACTACCATCCCATCCCAGTTATTGTAGTTAGTTCAAAAGAAGCTGATGAAAATGTATTTAAAGCTATGGAATTAGGAGCTATTGATTTTATTCCTAAACCTTCATCTTATCCATCCCTACGCTTAAAAGAAATTCAGCATCTTTTGATAGAAAAAGTTTTTGCAGCAAAATATGCTAAGATAATTAAACAACCTTCTTATGTCTCTAAACCAGCCGCTGCACAGATTGAGAAGAAAGTTTACGAAGTTCCTACTGACTTTATTGTAGTTATAGGAGCTTCAACTGGTGGTCCTCAAGCAATTCAATATATTCTAAAAAATCTTGAAACTAATTTTATTTTTCCAATCGTTATAGGTCAACATATGCCGAGTACTTTTACTTCACTCTTTGCAGAAAGATTAAATAAAACTACTCATATGATAGTTAAAGAGGCTGAAGAAGGAGAAGAAATTAAATCCAATCATGCTTATATCTGCCCGGGTGGAAAACATACAATTATTGAAAAAAGAGGTAAAAACTCTATCTTTCTTTTTAGAAATAAAGAAGATCATGATAAATATATTCCATCAGTCAATGCATTATTTGAATCAGCAGCTAATGTATATGCAGAAAGGGTTGTAGCTGCTATTCTTACTGGAATGGGAGATGACGGTAAATTAGGTGTTTTAAAAATAAAGGAAAAAGGAGGCAGAGTCATTGCAGAATCTCCGGATAGCGCAGTAGTCTTCGGAATGCCCAAAGAAGCTATTAAAACAGGAATGACCGATTATATTTTTAATCTTCAAAAAATACCTTCTTTCTTATCTAAATTAATGACTAATTTTAGAGAAAGCTAATTGTTTCCTATGGCTAATTCTAAATTAAACCTCAGTCCCTTGGAAGAAATCTATTATGCTAAATTTGATGGTCAAAGAAAAAAAGAGAATATCTGTAAAAATTATTGGTGAATAATAATATCCAGCTTATTGTTCAGGAGTAAAACAACAATAGCCTATTTTATCGCATTTCTCTTTCATCTGCTGCCATGTTTCATCATCATTAATCGTTTCTGCTGCCATAGGATATAATATATTGTTTTCTTTATAAATATGTTCAGATAAAGTAGCTATTATAAAATTAGAAACATCATCCAATTTTTCTTTGAAAATATTGAAGTTTAAATTTTGTGCTGAATTAGCTAATTCTTTTAATTCTTTCTTTTTAGGTCTTAATTCATTATGTTCAATTCTCATTACTTGAGGTGGACCATATAAACCTCGTGATTCTAATTCCGGAAAAAGCACTTCTTCTTCTCTGGCGTGATGCGGCTCAGCTCCTACTAAATGATCTGCAATATGAAGTAATTTCTTAAATTCTGGTTGATTTTCATCATAATTTTTCATATTTTGAATTGATTGATTAGTAGCCTCTAACTCTTGTAAAAAACTCAATATCTTTTCATGTTCGCTGATAAGAGTGTGAAGCACATGACCGGGTGGGAACTGATCTTTTAGATTATTTTTTTCTTCTTGAGATGTGTTAAAAGGTGTTTTGTTCATTTTAATAACCTCCAATTATAATTAATTAGGATTCCTAATTATTATAGGTTTTATTTCATAATTTGTCAAATCCCAAGCAGGCTAATTGTATTTGGTCAGTTTTCTCCAAAGGCAAGAGAAAATATTAAACCACAAGATTATCACAAGATTTTTTTCATGCGATTAACACAGATTAACACAGAAAAAGAAAATCTTGTGTTAATCTCGTGGTTTAATTTTAAATAATATTGTTTTTATGAAGGATGATAACTATTTTGATGAGTTCTTTGAAGAAAACTAACTAATTACGCCTGTGCTACTTGACACCCGGGTATTTGTTAAACTAAAATTATTTATTAATTAGAAATCCTAATAATTTAAAAGATGAGTATTTCAAGAAAAAAAGATAGTTCACAAAATTTGATAGATGACAAAATTATAGCTTGCATTGAAAGATTGTCTTCTGTTATTAGAAACCTTTATTGGCAAATCACCAAAGAAAAAAAGCTTAGCCCTATTCAAATTCAATTCTTGCTATATTTGAACAAGCATCCTAACGAAATGAGAAAAGTGAGTCAGCTTGCCAGAGAATTTAATTTAACACAAGCAACGGTATCTGAAGCAATTAATTCTTTAGAAAGGAAAGAGCTAATAGTGAAAGAGAAATATAAAGAAGATAAGCGAATGCAAATCCTTTCCTTGACAGCAAAAGGTAAAAAGGTAGTTAAAGAATTAGCTGGATGGGCGATTTTATTTAGGGAACCATTGTCCAAATTGCAAGATGAAGAGAAAGGAAGGAATGTAATATTTTTAATGAAATTCATAGCATTATTGCAAGAAGCAGGAGTAATAAGCATAGCGAGGATGTGCATTTGTTGTCAGCATTTTATAATGAATAAAAATGCTGATGCACAGAAGCCGCATTATTGCAGCTTTTTAGGAAAAGAGTTAGGAATAACGGAATTGCGATTAGATTGTTTAATGCATAAAAAAGGTAGATTGATAATAAGCTTGTAAAATAGGAGCTAATTATGAAATTAATCAATTTAATTATAACAATCAATATTATTTATTTATTAAATTTAAATTTGGGATTTGGAGAAGATGGCAAAGCTATTTTTGAGAAGAAGTGCAGTGTGTGTCATACAATAGGTCAGGGGGTAAAAATAGGTCCGGATTTGAAAGATGTTTATAAGAGGCGAACGGAGGAATGGCTTCGGAGGATGATTAAAGAGCCTGATAAAATGATTGAGGAAAAAGATCCGGTAGCTCTTCAATTATTTAAAGAATTCAAAGGAGTAGCGATGCCGAATCTTGGATTAAAGGATGAAGAATTAAATCTTATCATAGCTTTTTTAAAGTCATTTGGAGAAGTAGCAAAAGTTGAAAAGAAGATTATTCAGAGTATTCAGAAGAGAGAAGTAGTAAAAAGCGAAGAGAGTTTAAAAGGAGAGGAATTATTTGTGGGTGGAAAGAGATTCGCTAATGGGGGACCTCCTTGTCTATCCTGTCACAATATAAAGGGGATAAGAAAATTAGGAGGAGGGAAGCTTGGTCCTGATTTATCGTTGGCTTATCAAAAATATGGAGAGAAAGGTCTAACTTCAATTTTAGATTCCTTTCCTTTTCCTACTATGAATCCAATTTATGCGAAAAGATTATTGACAGAAGAGGAAAAAAGATACTTAAAAGCCTATTTGATATTGGGAAAGGGCAATGTTTCAAGTTATAACTGGCAAATAATTGGGGGAGCTATATTTGGATTTATATTTTTATTGATGTTAGCGAAAGTAATATGGCATAACAAAATAAAAGATGTTCGTTTGTTATTAATTCAAAAAAGTAAGGGAGGATAAGATGAGTTGGTTTCAAGATATATTTAATGCAAAGCAAAGGAATTGGGAAGAATTTTATAGGAATCGTTGGCAGCATGATAAAGCAATAAGAAGCACGCATGGAGTAAATTGTACGGGTGGTTGTTCTTGGATGGTTTATGTAAAAGATGGAATAATTACTTGGGAATTGCAAGCTTTAGATTATCCTTCATTAGAAAGAGGGATACCACCATACGAACCGAGAGGGTGTCAGCGCGGAATTTCCTTTTCTTGGTATATTTATAGTCCTATAAGGATAAAATACCCTTATATAAGAGGGAGTTTAATGGATTTGTGGCGTCAAGCTAAAGATAAACATATTGATTTAATAGAAGCTTGGGCATCAATAGTAGAAGATGAAGAGAAAAGGAAGCAATACCAGTTTGCGAGGGGGAAAGGAGGATTTAGAAGGGCAAGTTGGGATGAAGTTTTAGAAATAATATCTGCATCTGTTATGTATACGATAAGAAAATATGGACCTGATCGCGTAGTAGGATTTTCACCTATTCCAGCAATGTCTATGCTTAGTTATGCAGCTGGTTCAAGATTTCTTCAGCTATTGGGAGGAGTGAATTTAAGTTTTTATGATTGGTATAGTGATTTACCAAATGCTTCACCTGAAATATGGGGCGAGCAAACAGATGTAGCCGAAAGTGCTGATTGGTATAATAGCAAATATATTGTTGTAATGGGTTCAAATTTAAATATGACAAGGACACCGGATGTTCATTTTGTAGCAGAGGCAAAACATAATGGGACAAAATTAGTGGTATTATCGCCGGATTTTAGTCAAGTTTCAAAATATTCTGACTGGTGGATACCAATAAGCGCTGGTCAGGATTGTGCATTTTGGATGGCAGTAAATCATGTTATTTTAAAGGAATTTTATTATGAGCGAGAGGTTCCTTATTTTATAAACTATTTAAAGCAATACACCGATAGTGCATTTCTTGTTAGATTGAAAGAAGAAGATGGTAAATATTATCCTAACAGGTTGCTTGCAGCTTTTTCTGTTAAGAGATATAAAGAGCAAGAAAACAGTGATTGGAAGTATTTAGTTATTGACAAGAATACAAAAGAACTAAAGATGCCACAGGGCACGATAGGCTTTCGGTGGCAGAAGAAGAAAGGGCAATGGAATCTTGAATTAAGAGATGGAATGGATGGTTCAAAGATAGACCCTATTTTAACTTTGTTGGGGGAAGAAGATGAAGTAATAGAAGTTAATTTTTTTGATTTTTCAAAAGGGCAGCAGGTAAAAAGGGGAGTTCCTATAAAATATGTTCAAACAGAAGAAGGGAGGATAGCCGTAGCTACAATATTTGATTTACTAATGGCTCAATTTGGTGTTCAAAGAGGATTGATAGGAGATTATCCAAAAGATTATAATGATGATGTATCCTATACACCTGCTTGGCAAGAAAAGTTTACTGGAATTGCAAGAGAGACTGTTATTAAATTTGCACGAGAATGGGCAAAAACAGCAGAAAAAACGAATGGGAAGTGTTCAGTGATAATAGGGGCGGGCATTAATCATTGGTATCATAACAATTTACATTATCGTGCTGCTATAGTAGCATTGATGCTATGTGGATGCATTGGAGTAAATGGTGGAGGTTTAAACCATTATGTAGGGCAGGAAAAGTTAGCACCGATAGCTCCTTGGGCTACGATAGCTTTTGCTTTAGATTGGATAAAACCCCCTCGCTTACAAAATACTCCATCATTTCATTATGTTCATAGTGATCAATGGAGATACGAAGAATCTCATATTAAATTTCATCCAGTTGCAGAAAAGAAAAGGTTAACAGAACAGCATGTTATGGATTTAGAAATTCAAGCTGTTAGATTAGGTTGGCTTCCTTTCTATCCTCAATTTAATTGTAATACGATTGAATTGATAAAAGAGGCTCAGAAAGCAGGAGCTAAAAGCGATAATGAAATAATTGAATATATTCTAAACAAGATAAAAGAGAAGAAATTATTATTTTCAGTAGAGGATCCGGATGCTCCTGAGAATTTTCCACGTGTATTTTTCATATGGCGAGGGAATGCATTAATGTCCAGTGCCAAAGGGCATGAATATTTTCTGAAGCATTATTTAGGAACTCATACGAATACTATCGCTGAGGAGGTAGCTGGCGATAAAGTCAAAGAGGTAATATGGAGAGCTGATTCGCCAAAAGGCAAGTTAGATTTAGTTATAGATATTAATTTTAGGATGGATACATCAGCACTTTATTCTGATATTGTATTACCGACAGCTACATGGTATGAGAAGTATGATTTGAATAGTACTGATCTGCATTCTTATATACACCCTCTGCAAGCAGCTGTTCCTCCTTGTTGGGAATCTAAAAGCGATTGGGATATCTTCAAGGAAATAGCTAAGAAAGTATCGGAATTAGCGAAATCTTATTTTCCTGTTCCTGTTCGGGATGTTGTAATGATTCCATTGATGCATGATACACCGGATGAACTTTCTCAAAAAGAGATAAAGGACTGGAGTAAAGGAGAATGCGAAGCTATATCCGGAAAAACAATGCCTAAGCTGATAATTGTAGAAAGAGATTATGCAAATCTTTATAATCGTTTCATTTCATTTGGACCGAGAGCAAAAAATGAGGGAATAGGAGCTCATGGTCTAAATTGGAAGATAGAAGATTTATATGAAGAATTAAAAAAAGGTAGTCCTGTGATTCAATGGAATGGAGAAACATATCCTTCATTAGAGGATCCCATTAATGCAGCTAATATTATTCTTTATTTAGCACCTGAGACGAATGGTGAAGTTTCTTATCGTGCTTTTAAAATAGAAGAAGAGAAAGTGGGTTTACCGCTTGCAGATTTGGCAGAAAAATATCGTGGGATTAAATATTCTTTCTCTGATATAGTGCAGCAGCCACGGCGATTATTAACCAGTCCTTGTTGGAGCGGAATAATGAATGATGGGAGGGCTTATTCAGCTTATTGTTTAAATATAGAAAGATTAATTCCATGGCGAACTCTTACTGGGAGACAGCATTTTTATTTAGACCATGAAGGATATATTGCCTTTGGTGAGAATCTTCCTACCTACAAGCCGAAGCCTAATGCAGCTGATTTTGGAGATTTAGAAAAAACGCAAGGGAGTAATAAAGCTATTTTATTAAATTGCCTTACTCCGCATGGTAAATGGCACATTCATTCTACATATTATGATAATCACAGGATGCTGACACTGTCACGCGGAATTGAGCCTTTCTGGCTCAATGATAAGGATGCAGAAAGAATAGGCATCCGTGATAATGACTGGGTAGAAGTATATAATGATAATGGAGTGGTGGTAACAAGAGCAGCCGTAAGTGCCAGAGTTCCTTCCGGGATTTGCATATTTTATCATTCGCCGGAAAGAACTATATCAGTTCCTAAAGCTCCTGTGCGATTGAATAAAAGAGCAGGGGGTCATAATAGCTTAACGAGAATAAGATTAAAACCAGTTCTTATGATGGGAGGATACGGACAATTTACTTACGCTTTTAATTATTGGGGACCAACCGGCATAAATAGGGACACATTTGTGTATGTAAGAAAAATTAAACCGCACTTTTGATAATTGCTATGAACGAACTTTACTTTAATGAAAGGTTTCTTTTGGGGGTTTTTTTATGAATATAAGAACTCAAATTTCTATGGTTTTTCATTTGGATAAATGCATAGGATGTCATACTTGCAGTATTTCATGCAAGAATATATGGACGGATAGAAAAGGAACAGAATATATGTGGTGGAATAATGTAGAAACAAAGCCCGGAACGGGCTATCCTACATTATGGGAAGACCAACAAAAATATAAAGGAGGATGGATATTAAAAAATAAAAAAATAAAGCTTAATCTCCAAAGCAAATTGGGAGCATTGAAAAATATATTTTTTAATCCTTTTCTTCCAACCATAGAAGATTATTATGAGCCTTGGACATATAGGTATGAAGATTTATTTAGTCCTGATCAGGAAGAGGATCAGCCGACGGCAAAGCCAATTTCTATGGTAACAGGAAAAGAGATTGATATACAAGCTGGTCCGAACTGGGATGATGATTTAGGTGGTTCTCCTGTATATGCTGCTAATGATCCTAATTTAGCTGCTTTGTCGGAAGAAGAAAAGAAATTATTATTTGAGATGGAAAGGATGGTTTTCTTTTATTTACCGAGGATATGCAACCATTGTCTTAATGCTGGCTGTTTAGCAGCTTGCCCTGCTGGAGCTATTTATAAAAGGGGAGAAGATGGAATTGTTTTAATCAGTCAAGATAAATGTAGAGCTTGGAGAATGTGTGTTTCTGGTTGTCCGTACAAGAAGGTTTATTACAATTGGGCAACCGGCAAATCTGAAAAATGTATACTATGCTTTCCGAGATTAGAGACGGGTCAAGCGCCGGCTTGTTTTCATTCTTGTGTGGGAAGGATAAGGTATTTAGGGGTTCTTTTGTATGATGCTGACAGAATAGTTGAAGCTGCGGTTCAACCTATGGATAAGCTTGTTCAGAGTCAGCGCGAGATTATATTAGACCCTTTTGATTCTTCTGTGATAGCAGAAGCAAAAGCACAAGGTATTCCACCTTCTATAATTGAGGCAGCGCAAAAATCTCCTGTATATAAGTTTGTCAAGCAATTTAAAATTGCACTCCCTCTTCATCCAGAATTTCGCACATTACCTATGCTGTTTTATGTTCCGCCTTTACTCCCTATTCTGGCAACCTTTAGCAATGGCACTTATAAAATTGCTGAAGATATGATGAGCTCTCTGGAAAGTTCTCGTTTGCCTGTTCAATTTATGGCAAGCTTATTTTCAGCAGGCAATAAAAATATCATCGCAGAAGTATACAAAAAACTAATAGCAGTCAGGATTTATATGAGAGCTAAATCCGTAGGGGATATTAATTCTGATGAAATCAAAAGAGCATTGAATGATGGAAAAACTGATGAGAGAGAAGTAGAAGAAATTTTCAGATTAACTTCTTTATCTACATTTGCTGATAGATTTGTTATTCCTCCTTTATTTAGAGAAGTTTCTATTGAAGGATTTGAAGACCCTTATAACCATAAAAGAGAAATTGGCTTCGGCTCTATTCAAAGACCTAAAAGAAAATGGTAAGAAAATTATATTATTATTTTAGTGTAATGTTAAATTACCCTTCAGAAAATTTTTTCATAGCTCTTCAGAATTTTTTAAATTATATTAACCGGATGAATTATCCGGAAATAAATCAATATAAGCCTTTTTTAGAAGAAGCTAAAAATATTTCTCTGACTAAGTTAGAAGAAGTTTATACAAGCACTTTTGATCTTCAACCAGTATGCTTTCCTTATGTGAGCTATCAAATTTTTGGAGAAAGTTATGAAAGGGCTTCCATTATGCTTCGTTTAAAAAAGCTGTATAAAAAATATAATTTTAATGAGAATCAAGAATTGCCTGATCATCTAAGGGTAATTTTTAAATTTCTATCTACTATTGAAGAAGAGAAGATTGAAAAAGAGCTGATAGAAGATTTATTGGTACCTTCTTTAAATAAAATGATTCAAGGTTTTAAAAATAAAAACAATCCTTATTATTCGCTTCTCTTAATGATGCTTCAAATTTTAAATTATAAAAAAGCTTTTCTGAATTCAGGAGGTAAAAATGGCTGATTATATTTTCTTTATTGTTTTACCTTATATTAGTATAATTTTGGCAATTGTGGTAGGGCTATACAGATATTTTTTAGATAGATTCTCTTACTCCAGCTTTTCATCACAATTCTTTGAAAGCAAACAATTATTTTGGGGTTCTGTTCCATTTCATTATGGGATAATTATAATTTTGTTAGCTCATTTATTTGCAGTTGTTTTCCCTAATTTCTGGTCAAATTTAATAGGAAATCAAGTTAGATTATACATTCTTGAAATTACTGGATTAGCGTTAGCAATATTTTCTATTTTCGGATTACTAATTTTAATAATTAGAAGATTAATTGAACCAAAAGTTAGATTTGTATCTTCTATTATGGATTGGCTACTTTTGATACTTTTAGTTATTCAAATGTCATTAGGATTCTGGATTGCTTTTAATTATAGATGGGGTTCTTTGTGGTATTTATCTTCAGTAGTGCCTTGGCTTTTATCTATTGTTAAGCTTAATCCTAAAATAGACTTTATTGTGCCTTTGCCATTAATAGTAAAATTGCATTTCATTTTAGGATTCATAATAATTGGTTTGTTTCCTTTCACGCGACTTATTCATATTTTTACTTTCCCAATAACATATATATGGCGTCCATATCAAATTTACATTTGGAATCGTAGAAAAATTTAAGAAGGAGGAGATAGTGATTTTGCTTAAAGGAAATCCAAAACAAGGTCTTATAGGAGCTACTTTAGGATTTTTTATAGGATTTGCTGCTGTATCGCTATTCGGTCCCACTGCTAATAAAATAAAAGAAATAATGGAATTAAGTCCTACTTTAATAGGATTATTGGTGGCAATGCCTTCTTTATCCGGTTCAATATTAAGAATACCATTTTCAGCGTGGGTTGATACAACAGGTGGTCGCAAACCATTTTTGGTTTTGCTTTTTCTTTCCATTTTAGGGATGCTTGGTTTATTTTTGCTAATATATTTTTACTACCCTGAACATCTTAATATTAAATTTTATCCTCTATTGCTTGTATTAGGATTATTGTGCGGATGCGGTATAGCAACTTTCTCGGTCGGTATTAGTCAAGTATCTTATTGGTTTCCTCAAAAGAAGCAAGGCTTTGCTTTAGGAACCTATGCTGGTATCGGCAATATTGCTCCTGGATTGTTTTCTTTTTTTATTCCCATTGTCTTAAAAAATTTGGGGCTCTCTGCCGCTTACTTTTTTTGGCTTCTCTTTCTTATTATAGGAACCCTCCTGTATATTATCTATGGAAGAAATGCTTACTATTTTCAACTTATTCAACAAGGAATACCAGAAAAAGAAGCTAAAGAATTGGCTAAAGAAAAAGGGCAAGAAATTTTTCCAGCTCGTAGTATTAAAGAGAGTTTAGTAATATCAGCAAAAATATGGGGAAATTGGTTTCTTGTAATTATGTATTTTACAAGTTTTGGAGGCTTCATAGCTTTAACTGCTTGGTTTCCTACTTACTGGAGGTCCTTTTTTGGACTTGCGATAGTATCAGCTGGGCTACTTACTGCTATTTATTCCATTCTTGCTTCTGTTGTAAGAGTATTTGGTGGAGTTATTTCTGACAAAATAGGTGGAGAAAATACATCCTTTTTAGCATTGTCAATTATGCTGGCGGGAAGTTTTTTTATGATTTTTTCTCATAATTACGCATTATCTATAATAGGGGAAGTAATTATGGCTATTGGGATGGGGATCAATAATGCAGCAGTATTTAAATTGGTCCCCAAAGAAATACCGCAAGCAATAGGAGGAGCTGCTGGATGGGTAGGTGGATTGGGAGCATTAGGCGGCTTTATCATACCGCCAATTATGGGATACTTCGTATCAGCTTTCGGAAAAAATGGATATGCTTATGGCTTCATAGTTTTCGTCATCCTGGCGATTTTATCGTTAGTTTTAAACTTTTTTCTTAAATTTTTGAAAAGGTGATAGGCGATGGATTGTTCAGGATTTTCCAAATCATGAAGCCAATCCAATGATAAGAAAAATTAGAACACACAGAGGCTTTGTGCCCTTTGTGCAAGAACTTTGTGAACTTTGTGGTTAGAATCTAAGAAACCATTTTATTAACCCGCTTTTGGATAATTCTGAGTAGTTACGACAGAAAAGTATCTGGTCAATTTTTTCCAAAATTATTATTTTGAGATTATTTTGCGCTTTTTGTGGTTTGCAATTTTGTTTAGCATAATTTTATTTTTTCACGCAAAGCACGCAAAGTTCGCAAAGATTATATTATTTTCTTAACTTCTTAACTTCCTAACTTCTTAACTTCTTTTTCCTTCGCTCTTTGCGTGCATACTAAAATAATTTTTTCACGCAAAGCACGCAAAGTTCGCAAAGATCATATTATTTTCTTAGATTTTTAGCTTCTTAACTTCCTTTTTTTGCTCTTTGCGCTCTTTGCGAGGAGATCTTTAAATTACCTAAGGAAAAATTATGATTTCGTCGGAGAAAACTGACTATTTGCAGAGAAAAAGATTGACAAGAATTTTTAATTAAGGTAATATGAAAAAATGGAGGTGTTATATGAGGATTAAAGATGGTTTTTTTGTAATAGTGATGGTTTGGTGTATTGTAGCTTTTACAGTTGCTATTGCTGAAGGAAATTCTCTTAGCAAAGTTATGAATGAAAAAGCGCAGATGAAG
>CAYREJ010000009.1:0-21634 GCA_964423235.1 uncultured Acidobacteriota bacterium
ACTCATCTTGCTTTATCCTTAAAGGGCGACCCATATTTTCACCTTCCTTTTAAATAAATATTTTTTATATCAAATTATCGGTATTTATATTAAAAAAGTTTCCTATAGAAATTAGATAAGGTTAAAAATATGACTTATTAAGAAGAACAGACAAGAAAAGAAATTACTTTAACGGCTTTAAGGACGGAAGAGAATTATATATTTACTTTGGCACTTTCTCTAATAGGTTCCAGGTGCCAGAGTAATTCGTAATTCCATAAAACATTTCTGTGAAATTCTGTAGCTAAAATAAGTAAGCCACAGAATTACACAGAAGAACACAGAATTTATAAATTTATAAATTGTGTTATTGGGATTTTCAGTAATTCATTAATATCATCTGATAATATTCTATCTTTTTCTAAAAAGCTTACTTTTGATCTTATTATTTTTTTGATTTCTTCAATGGCAGGAGAAGATTTTAATGGGCTATGAAAATCCAAAGCTTGGCATCCGGCAAGTATCTCAATAGCTAAGATTTTTTCGGTGTTTTCAACAATAGTTTTTGCTTTTCTTGCGGCGATAGTTGACATACTTACATAATCTTCTTTATTAGCGGAAGTAGGTATTGAGTCAACAGATGCTGGATGAGATAAGATTTTATTTTCTGAGAGTAAAGATGCGGCAGCAACTTGTGCTATCATAAAGCCAGAATTTAAGCCAGCCTTATGGATTAAGAAAGGGGGGAGATCATTTTCAGGGTCTGCTGTAAGTAAAAAGATTCTTCTTTCGGAAATATTAGCGAGTTGAGTCATAGCAATTGATAGGAGGTCCATTGCCATAGCAATAGGTTCCCCATGAAAATTACCTCCGTTAAGAATTTCGCCATCCGGAAATATGATTGGATTATCAGATATGCTATTTATTTCTTTAGCAAGAATACTTTGAATAAAATCTAAAGCATCTTTTATTGCACCATGAACTTGTGGAATACATCTAATACTGTAATTATCTTGAATTCTTGGACAATCCCGATGCGATTTCATAATTTCGCTACCGGATAATAATCTTCTGAGATTCTCAGCTGTTTTTAACGCACCTTCATAAGGACGCAAAGAAATGATCCTTTCATCAAAAGCTTTATCAGTGCATTTTAAAGCGTCAGTAGAAATAGCTCCTGCAATATCTGCGATTTGGGATAATTGCTGAGCTTTCAAAAAAGCTATAAGGGCTACGGCAGTAGAAACCTGGGTCCCATTAATTAAAGAAATGCCTTCTTTCTCTTGCAGTGTAATAGGTTCAATCCCCTTATTTCTAAGATATTCATTAGCAGGATATTCTTTTCCTTCATCTAAGACTTTTCCTTCGCCGATTAGCACCAAAGCAAGATGAGCCAATGGTGCTAAATCACCAGAAGCACCAACTGAGCCTTGCGAAGGAATAACCGGATATATATCTTCATTCAAAAGGTCAACAAGTAATTGAATAACTTCAAGACGAACCCCAGAATATCCCTTTGCCAAAGTATGAGCTCTTAATAACATAACTACTCTGGCTTCCTCTTCTGATAAATACGGTCCTAAACCACAGCTATGACTCCGAACTAAATTTAACTGAAGCTCCCTCCTCTCGCTTGCAGAAATCTGAACATCGCTTAATTTACCAAACCCGGTGCTAACCCCATAAATTTTTGCCCCTTTCTCAATTTTATCTTGAAGCAATATATTGCTTTTTATAATGGCTTCTTTAACTTTATCTGCAATAACTACTTTTTCCTTTTTATTTGCTACTTTCCGCACATCTTCTAATGAAATATTTTCGCCTATCTTAATCATAACGCTTCCTTATTTTGTAGAAGCTCTTTTATAAAAAATTTTATGTATTTTCATTAAAACTTCTATTAGCTTATCAATTTCATCAATTGTATTGTAAATATAGAAGCTGACCCTAATAGCATTTTCAATGTTAAGATGATTCATTAAGGGCTGGGCACAGTGATGTCCGGAACGAACTGCTATTCCGCTACTATCCAATATGCTAGCTACATCGTGAGGATGTATATTTTTTAAATTGAAAGATATTACGCCGACTCTATCATTGGCATCAATAGGACCATAAATTTCTATATCCGGGATGCTAATGAGTTTCTCCAAAGCGTATTTAGTTAGATGATGTTCATAATTATGAATATTATTCATTCCTATATTGTTTAGATAATCAATAGCAGAAGAAAGTCCGATACCATTGGCAATATTAGGAGTTCCAGCTTCATATTTCCAAGGTAGCTCATTCCAAGTTGCTTCATCAACAGAAACTTTTTCAATCATATCACCGCCATATAAGAAAGGATGCATATTTTCAAGAAGCTCTCTTTTACCATATAGAAAGCCAATTCCAGTGGGTCCTAACATTTTATGCCCAGACGCTACTAAAAAATCACATCCAATTTCCTTAACATTCACTAAAATGTGAGGAATTGATTGAGCTGCATCAACTACTGCTATTGCACCAATTTCCTTAGCTAACTTGATCATTTCTTTGATAGGATTTATGCTCCCCAATACATTAGAAGCATGTATTAAACTAACAATTTTTACATTATCCGTAAGTTTCCTTTTATAATCCTCTAAATCAATTCTCCCATCTTTTCTTACATTAACATATTTTATTTTGATATTCTTTAATTTCTTTAGCATTTGCCAAGGCACTATGTTGCTATGATGCTCCATTAAAGTGAGAAGTATTTCATCCCCTTCTTTTAAATTCCAAAGACCCCAAGCATAAGCAATTAAATTTAAAGCCTCAGTTGCATTCCTTGTAAAAACTATTTCGCGCCAGCTTTCTGCTCCTATGAAAAGAGCAGTTTTTTTATGTGCTTCTTCATACATTTGCGTTGCTTCATAGCTTAATAAATGAACAGCTCTATGTATATTAGCATTATGATTACTATAAAATTCTTTAATGCTTTCTATTACCTGCCTCGGACGTTGCGTAGTTGCTGCATTATCAAAATAAATTAGAGGCTTCCCCCTTATACTCCTTTCAAAAATTGGAAAATCTTTCTTTACAAGATTTCCATCAATATTAATCTCTTCATTTATTAAATTTGCTCTATCCATAACTAACTCCTATCCTTATTAAAATTCAATATAAATTTTATTATCAATTATTTTAATTGGAAATACTTTTATAGGCGACGCAGCTGGCATAGATAAAACTTCGCCTGTTGCAATATTGAATTTTGCTCCGTGATAAGCACAAGTTATAATTTCACCATCTAAAGTACCATCTGACAATGGATAATCCATATGAGAACAATTGTCGGAGAATGCATAAATTCTATTGTTGACTTTAGCTATTGCTATCATTTCCCCTTCTATTTCAAAACTCTTAATCTCCCCTTCTGAAATGCTATTGATATCTGCAATTTTAATTAATTTACTCATTATTCTTCCTCATCCGGCCAAGTCTTTATTCCATATATCCCTGCCTTCAATACTTTTAAAGATAAAAGAGCACATTTTAATCTCAGTGGACTTATAGGAATACCAATAGCTTCAAGTATCTCCGCTTTACCTATCTTTTTTATCTCCTCTAAAGCCTTTCCCTTCACCATTTCAGTCAAAATTGAAGCTGAAGCTTGAGAAATTACGCATCCTTTCCCTGAAAATTTTATATCTTTTATCTTTCCCTCCTCTAACTTTAAATCAATTCTTATTACATCACCACAAGATGGATTCCCTTCTTCATAAGAAATATCAGCTTTTTCAATAGTGCCATAATTTCTTGGATTCTCATAATAATCTAACAAATATTCTAAATAAAAAAATTCATCCGATTCTTGAAAATCTTCCATATTCCCTCCATCATTTTATATCTTTTCTGTTCTCATTTTATCATTTATTGATCGAATTATCCTATTTTTAACTTTTTTTATTAAAATTTTTGAAATTGCCGGTTCTAAAAATCCTTCTAAAATCAGCTTTTCAGCTTCTTCTTCTTGCAATCCGCGACAGGCTAAATAAAATATCTGCTCCTCATCAATTTGCCCTATGGAAGCCGAATGAGAGGCTCTAACTTGATCCGCTTCTATTTCTAATGCCGGAATAGTATCAGCACGAGCTTTACTGCTTAATACTAACATATGATCAGATAAAAAAGAATCCGCATTCTGAGCATCTTTACGAATTTTTGCCAATCCATAAAAAACTGAGCGGGCTTCATCTTTTAATACTCCTCTAACCATTACCTCCCCTTTTGTCCATTCCGCTTTATGATTCAAAGAACTTTGTATATCAAAATGCTGCTTGCCATCTCCAAAAAGAATTTGCAAATCCATCGCTTCCGCATTTCTACCTATTATATTTATTTCTTTTTTCATATGAACTAACTTGCCGCCTAACCAACAAGAATTATTAATAAATTTAGCATCATTTTCAACATTGATTATTTGTTTATTGATGCTTAAAATTTGCGATGACCAATTTTCTAAAAAGCTAAGCGATAAATTGCTATGGCTTCTTATATTAGCCATAATTAAAGAAATATGCAAGCTTTTTTCTTGAGATTCAGCAAAACTTCTAAACTCTAAAATAATGTTTCCACCTTCTTTTTCTGCATCTATAAAAATAGGAGTCAAAATTGTTTCTTTGGGATTTTTTTGGTAAATTAATATATGCAAAGGTTTCAACGCCTTCTCAATTATTTTTATATAGATTCCTTCTTGCCAAAATGAGGAAAGAAATAATTGAAATTTATCCCCATCTAAAATACAAGTTTGAAAAAATTTATTCAATTCTTCTCTATCCTCAAGTAGAAATTGATGAAAAGTTTTTATTTTGTAAGAAGGGTCTTTATCGGATATAATAAAATTTTGTAATTTTAAGACACCTTTTTTTTGTTTTCGGGGCGGGATTATTGGCATTGAAAACTCATTAAAATTAATGGATTTAAAGCGCGTGTATCTTGATTCCGGATAATTGGTTTGCAGGAATTTATTATAGGCTTCTTTTCTTATTGAAGAAAGCGAGCTCGGCTCATTATAAAAATGAATTATCTCATCAATTAAATTATCCATCCTGATTTCTTAATGGGTAGAAGAATCCTTTGAAATATTTAATATTCAAATCAAAGAAATTTAACCAACACAACCTTCCATTTCCAGCTGAATAAGTCTGTTTAGCTCAATAGCATATTCCATCGGCAGAACTTTCGCAAAAGGTTCAATGAATCCTAAGACTATCATTCCCAATGCTTCCGCTTCTGTTAAGCCGCGTGTCATTAAATAAAATATTTGTTCATCACTAATTTTACCTACCGTAGCTTCATGAGCAATAGAAACTTTTTCTTCTTCTATTTCCATATATGGGTAAGTATCAGACCGTGAAAGTTTATCTAAAATAAGAGCATCGCATCTTACACTGGATTTAACTCCAACTGCTCCTTTCGCTACTTTTAATAAGCCGCGATAACTTGTCCTTCCACCATCTTTGCTTACCGACTTTGAAGTAATCGTAGAAGTAGTATAAGGAGCGATATGAATTGCTTTGGCACCAGCATCTTGATGCTGATTCCTGCCAGCATAAGCAATAGATAAGATTTCTGCTTTAGCTCCTTTCCCTAATAAGTAAACGGAGGGATATTTCATTGTTAATTTACTGCCTAGATTACCATCAATCCATTCTATAGTTGCATCCTCGTAAGCAACGGACCTTTTCGTAACTAAGTTGTATACATTTTTTGACCAATTCTGAATTGTAGTGTAACGAATGTGAGCACCTTTTTTAGCTATTAATTCTACCACAGCAGAATGTAATGAATCAGTAGAATAAATAGGAGCCGTGCACCCTTCAATATAATGAACATAGCTACCTTCTTCAGCTATAATAAGTGTTCTCTCAAATTGTCCCATATTCTGAGAATTAATTCTAAAATAAGCTTGCAAAGGAATATCTACTCTGACACCAGCAGGAACATAAATAAAACTACCTCCGCTCCATACGGCACTATTTAATGCAGCGAATTTATTATCAGCGGGAGGAACAATAGTTCCAAAATATTCTTTAAATATATCAGGATACTGCTGAAGACCACTATCAGTATCAAGAAAAATAACTCCTTTCTCTTCTAAATCCTTTCTTATGTTATGATATACTACTTCTGATTCATACTGAGCCCCTACTCCCGCTAAAAATTTCTGCTCAGCTTCAGGTATCCCTAACCTTTCAAAGGTTCTTCTTATCTCTTCCGGAACTTGATCCCAGCTTCTGCTCTTTTTATCTGTTGACCTTAAATAATATGTATATTCATCAAAATTAATTTCCCTTAAATTGCCACCCCATTCAGGCATCGGCTTTTTCATAAAGATTTCAAAAGATTTTAAACGGAATTCCCTCATCCAAGCAGGTTCATTCTTTAAAGCCGAGATTTCTTCAACTACTTCTTTTGAAATCCCTTTGCCAGTTCTATATGTAAATTTTTCTTCATCTTTGAAGTCATATTTTGAATAATCTATGTCTAAAATGCTAGCTTTGTTTTCCATAATTTCCTCTCTTTAATTTTGAAATTTTTCATATCCTTTTTCTTCTAACTCCTTAGCCAGAGACATATTACCTGATTTTACTATTCTTCCTTCAATCAAGACATGAACATAATCAGGGTTTAAGTAATATAAAATACGCGGATAATGAGTTATAACAATAAGAGAACGGCTCGGAGCTTTGATACTATTTATTGCTTCTGCAACTATCTTTATTGAATCTATATCTAAACCTGAATCAATTTCATCCATTATTATTAAAGAAGGTTTTAAAATCAGTAATTGAGCTATCTCCGCCCTTTTCTTCTCCCCACCAGAGAAACCTACATTCAAATGCCGCCTTGAAAATTCAGAATTCATTTTTAATTGTTTAAAGATTTCTCTTAATTCTTTATTAAAGCTAATCAGATCCTTTGGATAAGAGTCATTAGATTTTCTTCTTAAATTACTTATAGCTGTCCATAAGAAACGACTCATTACAACGCCCGGGATTTCTAATGGGTATTGAAAAGCTAAAAAAATACCCATCTGCGCCCTTTCATATGTTTTCATTTCTCTTATTGATTTCCCACAATAAATAATATCCCCTTCTATTATTTCATATTTCGGATGTCCCATAATTACATTTGCTAAAGTACTCTTACCAGAACCATTCGGTCCCATAATAGCATGTATTTCCCCAAACTTTATTTCTAAATCAATCCCTTTTAAAATTTCTTTATCTTCTATTTTTACATGTAAATTTTTTAAAAGAAATTCATCTTTCATATTTATTCCTTTTCTTTCACTCTTTCTTAAAACAATTTATCTCAAAGAAGCAATATTAGAAATATCTTTAAGAGTGGTTCCTTCTAAAATAGAAAGAATTGATTTCTCTAATCTATCATAAACATTAATTAAAGGACAATTATTAATTAATGAACAATCTTCAATTCCTTGAACGCAATCCAATAATTTTAATTTTCCTTCAACTGCTTCAAAAATTTCTTTAAGATTAATTTCTTCCGGTGCTTTATGAAGAGAATATCCTCCATCAGGACCAACTTGAGACCTCACAATGCCACTTTTTACTAAACGTCCCATTAATTTGGATAGATAAAATATAGGTATGCTCTGTTGTTTAGCTATTGATTGGATGTCAAATTTTTTCTTTGGGTAAAGGCTAAGGAGAACCAAAGACCTTAATGCGTAATCTAAAGATTTTGTTATTTTCATTTTTGATAATTAAGATATTTAATATCTATATTATAATAATATTTCTAAAATTTGCAAATAATCCACTACATCTTCTTAATTTCTTATCTTCTTAACTTCTTATCATCTAAGGAGCTGTTATTTTTGCAAAATCCAAAACTATTGCTTTTCTGCACAAAAGGACATAATCTGTGGAACTCTCAACTCTATAAACTCTACAAACTCTATAAACTCAATTACTTCTTTACATAAGCTGTAGCTTTAATATCTTCATAAGCTTTTCTGAATCCAAATTTTTTTGCTTTAACATCTATTCTTTTTACATATTCTGGAAAAGAAAGGTCTTTGTGAATTATTATGTATTTTATGCCTATTATTCCGGCAATTTTTAATTCTCCATTTATTGTTGCTTTGCGAGCTAATCTCTGAAGTCGCGGAACAAATCCGCTGTATCCATTAAATAACGGAAACCAATGGCAAGTAGAAAAATAATCATATTTGGGTTCGAGAAATATATTTCTAATACCTTTTGTAAGCGGCAATTCCATAATAGGACCTCTTTTTTGCTTAACTAACCATTTATATACATCCGGGCATCTTCCTTCGTAAGGTAAGTCAACGAATCTTAATTTCATTGGATTTTTCTCAAATATTAATAATGCAATCAAAATTATTAGCAATGCTTTTTTGTAGTAATTCAAATTTTTCCATAGATAATTAATTGAATAACAAACAATTATAGCTGCTGCAAGGTATACGAATATTACAAATCTTGAAGGAGCCCTGATAAACTTTCCTCCTGGAAATATCTTAACAATCATAAAAGGTCCCCAAAACTTTTTATCACTTATTTGAAAAAGAACGGGACCTAAACTGAAAAAAAATGAGCATACTCCTATTATAAAAATTGAAAGGATAATATTCTTTTCAAAGCTATTTTTTAATCTAAAGATAATAATTAGTCCTAAAAGAATGAAGATAATTTGAAAATACCCAATAAAAGAATTATATTCGCTTTCATTATAAAAAGATATTCTATACTTTAAAAAAGAATAAAGAGGCAAATTACTTTTTGAGAAACGAAAGTAATCCATTAAAGTCAGGGAATATTTTTCAGCTTCAAATATCCCTCTTTCAAAACCTATTTTCTTCGAATTAAGATAATAAGGATAATAAACCAAAAATAGAATAGGAACGATAAGGCAAAAGAGAATAATACAATTTTTAAGGGGAAAATTATTTTTTATGAATTTAAGAAAATTCTCACCTGATAGCAATAAAAAGGAAACTTCAAATATGATGAGAAGTATTGTTAAGAAAAGCATATAATAAGCATTACTCAATCCATTAAAAATGAAAGATAAAGAAAAGTAAATCAGGAATTTTATTTTTTTTTCTTTATGATATTTAATAAGAAAGAGAAAGCATAAAGGCAGCCACCATGCTATTAAAATTTGCAAACGAGGAGCATGTCCAAATCTCCATGGGTTAAAAGAAAAAATGAATCCTCCTATAATAGCAACAAATCTTGAACTTGCAACCTCTTTAATTAATAGATAAGCACAAAAAGCTGTCAATATAAAAGATAAAATGAAGAGTATGTTATAAGTAATGACAAAATTCTTAGAAATAAGAAAAATGGGCAATCCTATGAGAGAGGGTGCAAAAAAGTTTTCTGAAAATGTTAAACTTTTTTTATAAGGATATAAAATATTAGCATCATAAATATTAATGAAATTTTTGTTAAAGAAGGAATTAATATTCCAGCCGATAGCCCAAATAGCAAGTAGAGGGTCTCCAAGATTCCCTGGGACCATTTTAGTAATATTAATTAGAAGAGGATAAAATAGATAAAAAGAAATTATTATAAATAATAACAATACAGCTAAATCTTTTAACATTTATCTGGTCAAGATGCATATTATAGCTTAATTATTTGTGATTTTTAAATCCTGCTAAGGAATTGAGCTTATAGAGTTTATAGAGTTTATAGAGTTGTGAGTTTATAGAGTTCCACAATTACTTTCCTTTGTACATTATTATAATCTTATTACAATGTTAGAAAGAAATGAAAACTCAAGTTAATTTCCTCTTAAAATAGCTTGTATTCCAATCATTTATTTTCAAAGATAATATTGCTGTATGATAATCATAATTTGTGGAACTCTTAGCTCTATAAACTCTAAAAACTCTAAAAATTCTCCTAACTGGTCAGTTTTCTCCAAAATTATTATTTTGAGGTTCGTTTGCGTGATTGGCGGTATTGATTTATTATGATATTAGCGAATTAACTAGTTGGCGAGTTATTTTTTTAAAACTCGCTAAACTCCCCAAATCGTAATCATTAAATCAAAAGAGTGATTTAAAGTAAATGTAAAAAAATTTATAAATGGATCTAAAAGGTAATGTAATTATCCTAATGATAAGATAAAGGGGGATAGGTATTTTTAGATGAATTTTAGCAACTCTAACATAATCAGGCGGCAGAATAATATAATGGTAAAATAAAGAAAAAGATTTTCTGAATGTATCAGCAAAAGCCAATTGGAGAGCTATTAAATTTTGTTGATGTTTTTTATCAAGCAGATATTCTAAATAATGAAACAAATAGGATAAAAATAATGAATATTTTTTATTAAACCATTTACTTGAAAGGTAATTATTTAGATTTTCTGGAGGGGTTAAGTTATAAAATTGATTACATATTTTCCAAGCTAAAAGAAGATAATTGAAGCAGCCCATTTCTTTTGTTTTTGATTCAATAATTTTCCAATCCACGAAAGGATAAATGGTAAGCATTATAGCTTGAATATCTACGATATTTCTAACTTTAAAAGGCAAGAAAGAATGACTGTATAAAGAACTGATTAATTGAAGATAGAATTCATAGTAATCATTGAGGATAAAAGAAGATAATTCATTATCTGTGAAAAAGATAATATTATTAAAAAACTCATTTATGTCGTATTTAAAATAATGAGGCTTTGAAATTAAATCATTATGCAATTCAATAGCAATACCGAATTTGTTATGATAATATATTTTATGATGTGCATAAGGCAAATTCATTAATTCATATTTTTCATTTTTATTCATAATATTGACAGCTTTTTCGAAATCCTCTTTGGGGATAAGAAAATCAATGTCGCCAATATCTCTTATAAATGGATCGAAATAATATCTTCTAATAAATTGATACCCTTTAATCACAATAAAATTAAGGTTTTCTTTTCTGAATGAATTGACTATTTCATTCATTATTATCAGCTTTACGGCGTTTTTATATTTAATTTGCTGAGCCTCTTTCTGTAAGCTTTTAATAAAAGATGAACTGATATTATTGATAAACCTGTTATTAATATTTTTAAGGACGATAGCGGCAATGCCATTAGTTTTTGCCATATAAGAAGCAGCATCCCAATTTTTGATTAAGAGAGCAATAGAATTAATTTCCTCTATATCCTTTTCAGTTAGCATCAGTTTAGAGAGCATTACCAATAATAATTTTTCATAAAAGAGATTATCCCTTTTTAAAAAATAAGGAAATTCAGTCATTATGAATTATTTTTAATAATCTTAAGAAAATAATCGTCCCAAGGTCTGATTTTAGTGCAAATAGAGAATGCTTTAATTGATTCAGTAATCTTCCCATTCTTATAATAAAGTTTTCCGAGTGCATGGCAAGCATCAATGCTAAGAGGATCTAACTCTAAGGCAGTTTTATATATGATTTCAGCCGATCTTGATAATTCGCCCATTTGAATTGGAATCTGATGCTGCAATTGCTCCAATTCAACCGGAGTAGATAAATCTTTTACCCACTCAAGCAATTCTAAAGTTTGACCAAGTCTAACCCAATATTCAGAATTCATAGGTTCTAAAGCTAATGCCTTTAATAAAAGCTTAATAACACCTTGCAAATGAGTATCTAATTTTAATTTCCAAGTAGTATCTATATTTATTTTTGCAGCTTTATTAAAAGAAATTGCTTCATCTACTTCTTTAACGCATGCAGCTAACTTATGCTTACCGGGAATATAATAAGCAGCAGGCGAAGAAGAATCTAATAAAAAAAGTTTTATTTCATTCTCATTAAATTCTTTCAAGCTACTCTCTGCTGCATTTTCAATCTTTATTCTTTTATAATCAATAATGAATGTTTTTACTGAATAATGCAGTACTATCATTACTAATACAAGATAAAGCAAAGCTGAAAATTTACTGAATCTTGCTTTATTTGAATGATAGCTGTAATTGCTTCCGATTGATAAAATTGCCGCTAAAAGAACAATAAAAAGTATGACGATGCTTCCTATCTGAAGTGGAAAATCAAAAATACTGTAAATTAAAATTAAAGAAACAGAAGTCAATAGACTTATGAGAATAATTTTTTGAGTATGGCTATTTAATTCAATCCAATAATTAAATACTTTTTTATAAAATAGAAATATTATGATGAGAAGAATAAGAAAGGGAAGAATGCCATTTTCAATAGCAAATTGTAAATAATCATTGTGCAATCTTTCATATCTGTATGGAATAAAAGGCGCGACTTTTTGGAAAGCGAGTGAAAAAGTTGAAGCTCCTGAGCCTATCATCCAGTAATTATTCAATAAAGTTATGCTTCTTGACCAAGCTTGATATCTTGAAGCTAAAGAACCTTGAAATTCTATCTCTTTTTTTAAAGTAGACATTTCTTGTTTAATAGGAGAGAAGCCAAGCCAAATTAATGCAATTAATAAAAGGATAGAAACGATTGCAGAAGACCAAATAATAAAAGAGCTTTTATCAATTTTCCTAACCACGATAATTATAAAGAGAAAAGTAACAATGGACAGAATTATTCCTGCGCGCGATAATGAAAAGAAAAGAGCAATGAAAATAATTATTGCAAAAAAGGAAAAGACAATTAAAAGAGGGACTTTTGTTTCTTTAGATGTTCTAAAATACTTTCCGCCTCTTTGAATAGAGAAAATAATGCCAAAGATTATAGGTAATATTATTAATTCATAGGCTGCGAAATTATTAGCATTATAAAAAGGAGCAAAAAACGGCGTCTTTTTACCTTCCCTCATCCATAGAATTTTATCCGGACTTATGAAATGATTTATAAAACCGACAATTGCAGCTACAAATCCCATTATACTAATAAAAATTAATAATTTAGAAGCAGTGCGACGGTCTGAAATTAAATAAAACGCTGATATAAATATCAAGAAATAAGAAATCCCTTTCAATAAAGCAATTCGGCTTCTATAAGGGGATAAACTAATTTTATTGAAATAATTTTCTTTCAATTCATTAATAGATGGCTCCATTAATTGCTTGATCCAGTAGTTAGAAATACTAAGATTATTTTTAGCAGTTTCTAATGAATTTATAATTTTATTATCTAAGTATTTTTTTTCACTATTTAACGAATAAACAATGTTTTTAGGCAAAGGAATAATTTGAATTAGTATAATTATCAAGATAATAAGAAACAAGGAAGCAAAATTGAATTGGAAGATAGAGAATTTTTTTTCTTTAAAGCCTTTAATCAATACAAAAATTGATATAAGGCAGATAAGGATTTGCACTAAAGAGAAAGACCATAATTCAGTGCTACCAAATAAAAACAAAGAAAAGAAAATTAGTAATCCAATGAATATCATAATGAAGCACTAAAAAATGCTTTTCATTATAGCTTAAAGAGGGGTTTCAGTAAAGCCCTGCCCGTCATAAGTCAAAAGCTTCATTTTATTTGAAACAATAGTTTCTATATGAACAGGTCTTTTCCAAAGAAAATAAATATTTTTTAAAGTTTCTTTAGCATAAAGGATATCCAGATCAATACCTTCATGCTGATGCTTTAAATATAATTCTCCTCTGTTTTTATAATTAGCATCTGTGAGGAGTATTATAGGTTTGCCAAAATTAGTAACAGAATTTAATAGTTTTGCTTTTATATCTTTGAAATTTCTGTTGGCAATTTCAAACCATCCGGTTTCTTTATTATAAGAATAAGTAAATAGATTTAATTTTTGAGCTAATTCTTCAGTAAAATAATTATCAATGAAAGTTATATCATTAGCTGCTTTTCTAACTTCGAAAATTTTATTTTTTCCGAGATTTAAATTTTTATTCCATTTTAGTTTAGCTTCTAAATCATCACATAATTCATATTCTTTACCGAATTTACCTTTATTCCATCTATCTTCTATGTCTTTCCATAATTCAAAGCCTAATTTATAGGGATTAACAGTGCCTGTGGGAGATGATAAAGTTCCGGAATGATGGTCTGCATAATCAATTAATTCACTATCTTTCAGAATTTTATGAGTCATTAAATAAGAGTGCCAATAGCAAGCCCATCCTTCATTCATAATTTTTGTTAACTTCTGCGGTGCAAAATAATAACTCTCCTCTCTTATTATGGATAAGATAACTTTTTGCCAATTTTCTAATGGCGCATTCTCAATGAAAAATAGTAAGATATCCTTTACAGGCTTCTCCGGAAATGGCTCAATATTTTTTTTCTCCATTTCTTTTTTCTTCTTTTGAGCTTCAAACTCTTTCAATGGGCTTAGATAAGGTTCCATATATGATTTACTTTTCAATTTAGCAATTTCTGAAGAAGGTTTAGCATCGTTATTCGAAACTTCCTTCCTTTGTTTAATAAATAATGAATGATAATCTATCAAGTCTTCAATAGATAAACAAATATCCAAAAAATTTTCAACTTCCAGCATACCATATCTATCTTCATATTTTCTAATAATCGCAGCATGATCAGCAGCACTATCAATCATTTTTCTGTCTGTTTGCGAAAACCAAATATTATTTTTAAAGAAGTCGCTATGAGCATAAACATGAGCTATAACTAATTTCTGATCTACCAAACTATTGCTTTCTAAAAGATAAGCATAGCAAGGATCATTATTTATTACTAATTCATAAATTTTATGCAAACCATAACGATAGCTCTTTTTAAGGAACTCATATTCCATTCCATAACTCCAGTGAGGATACCTACGAGGAAAACCTTCATAACTCGCAATTTCATTCATTTTTTCATAATCAACTATTTCAAATATAGTTTCAAATGGGTCAAGTCCAACTTCTTTTGCATAAGATAAAATTTCATCACACAATTCTTTCAATTCATTTTTATGCATAGTAATTATTTACCCTTTTGCAAAAATTTCTTTATTGATGCCCATATGTCATCTTTACTATTAATTTTTGAAGTGATGAGATTTTCTTTATCAGTCAATTTTCTTTCTAATTGATACAAGAAATCCCCGCTTCCATAAGCACTTTTAACTTGCCCATAACAAAATAAATTAGCTGAATTTAGTAAATCATTTTTTAGGATGTTAATGCAAGTATCTGTATCTCCTATATCCCAATTATCACCATCAGAAAAATGAAAAAGATAAATATTCCATTCTTCCACTGGGTAATATTTATTAATTAATTTTTGACATAAACGATATGCAGAAGAGATTTTCGTTCCACCTCCTTCACGGATATGGTAAAAAGTTTCTCTATCAACTTCATAGGCTTCTGCATCGTGCACGATATATCTTATATCAACTTTGTTATATTGAGACCTAATCCAAGTATCAATCCAAAAGGCTTCAAGCCTAACTATTTCTTTTTGTTCCTCTCCCATGGAACCGGAAATATCCATCATATAAATAATAGCAGCTGTAGATACAGGTATCGGTTCAATCTTCCAAGAACGATATCTTTTATCATCCCTAATTGGAATAATTACAGGATTATCATAATTATAACTGCCACTCATCAATTGCCTCTTCAGAGCTTCTTTGAATGTCCTCTTAAAATGCCTTAAAGATTCAGGACCGCTTTTGCTTATCCCAGTATATTTTTCTTTTACGGATTCTATATTGAATTTGCCTTTAGGTTGGATGCGAGGTAATTCTAATTCTTCGCCCAATATTTGAGCTAATTCTTCCAAAGAAACTTCTACTTCAAGGATATGAGGTGCTGGTTCACTGCCGGCTTTTCCACCAGATGCAATTTTTTCAGCTGGACCTAATCCTTCTCCAGCTTCCCCTTCTCCCTGTCCTACACCCCCCATCTGCCTATAGTCAAATTTAAAATGAGGTATCTCTATTTTCTGGATTGGTATGCTTACTATCGTCTTGCCCTGACGCGCTATTAATTCTCCTTGAATTATAAATTTCTTAAGCTCTTGCTTAATTTTTCCACGCACAATCTCCCTAAATCTGGAATAATCTCTTTCAATTCGTAAAACCATCTCAAAACTATGCCTCCTTTCTAACATCTCCTCTTGCAAAAATACTCGCTACATAATGTAAAACATCACTAGCACATACTTCACAATATCCAAAGTTTTTAATCATTCTCGTCTTAATTATATCAATCTTCTCCTGCGTCTCTTTATCAATTACACTGGAAACTAAACTGGAAAGTTTAATAGCATCTTTTTGATCCTCAAATAATTTTAATTCTAAGGCTCTCAATAATCTGTCGTTAGATTTATAATCAAAAGTCTTCCCGCTTATTGCTAAAGCACCTATGTAATTCATTATCTCCCTTCTAAAATCATTCTTTCTATTTTCAGGAATCTCTATCTTCTCTTCAATAGACCTCATCAACCTTTCATCAGGTTCCTCATATTCTCCCGTGTATTTATTTTTAATCTTTTCCCCTAATGTATAAGCTTTTACATTATCTATATAATTGGCGCATAATCTCTTTATTGCTTCCTCGTCAGCTGAAATTGCCCTCTGAACTTCATTCTTTACTATCTCTTCATATTCTTCTTTTACATAAGATAAAAGCTCTTTGTAATGTTTCCTTTGCTCCTCACTGGTTATTAATGAATGATGATCAAGTCCATTTTCAATTTCATTCATTACTATGAAAGGATTCACACAGCTCTCATTGGCATCATTTACTAAAGCATTTGATATTTTATCCTGAACATAGCGCGGCGAAATTCCAAACATCCCTTCTCTTTTAGCTTCATTTTTTATTTCTTTAACGGCATCAGCAGTAAAACCGGGCAATACTTTTCCGTTGTATAATTTAAGTTTCTGCATTAATGAAATTTGTTGATTCTTCGGTTGCTCTAACCTTGTTAAAACAGCCCACATCGCTGCCATCTCAATAGTATGGGGAGCTATATGCTTCCCTTTCACTTTCTCCGGATTAAATTCCTTCTTATAAATTTTTATTTCATCGTCCCATTTCAATATATAAGGAATATCTATTTTTATTGTTCTATCACGCAATGCTTCCATATATTCATTATTTTGTAATTTTCTATATTCCGGTTCGTTAGTATGACCAATGATTATTTCATCAATGTCAGTTTGAGAAAATTTTTTAGGTTTTATTGTATGCTCTTGCGATGCTCCTAATAAATCATATAAAAAAGCAACATCTAATTTGAGAACTTCTATAAATTCAATTATGCCCCTATTAGCAATATTGAATTCACCATCAAAATTAAAAGCCCTTGGATCCGAATCGGAACCATACTCTGCTATCTTCCTGTAATTTATGTCCCCCGTTAATTCAGTAGAATCTTGATTCTTTTCATCCTTCGGTTGAAAGGTGCCTATCCCGATTCTATCTTTTTCAGAAAGAATAAGCCTTCTTATTACTACATGTTCTGTTAGTTTTCCCCAATCTCCTTTGTACTTCCTTAATAATTCTTTATATGTAAAACGACAAGCCGGACATAAATCCCCTTCAATGCAAATTTGATCCTCCTCCGGTAAATCCTTGTTTATTAAAGATAAAAACTTAGGTCTTAATTCTATCGGAATTATTTTTAGCGGCTCCTCATTCATTGGGCAAGGTTGAAGATTCACTTTCCATCTGTCTACATTTATAGGATCTGCTTCTACCGGTATCCAACTAAATGAATAAATGGCTCCCTCCTCAGTTTTTGAATATTCTTCTAAACCCCTTTTTATCAACCGGATAATTGTAGATTTAGCACTCCCTACTGGACCATGCAATAATAAAACTCTTCTCTCCGGACCATATCTTCTTGCCCCAGCTTTAAATATATTAACAAGATTCATTAAAGATTTTTCTAATCCAAATAAAGCATCTTCCTTTGAAAAGAGTGGATCAGAAAAAAATTTATACCTAATTAACTTTTCTTTTCCATCCCATATTAATTCATAGCCATAAGATAAAATCATATCATATACTCTTTTAAAAGCTGAACAAGCTACTCTTGGATTTTTTTTAACAATTTCTAAATAGTCAACAAAAGAGCCTTCCCAATGCAATTTTCTATATTGCTCCCTATCTATTGTTTTGTTGAGAAAATCATATAAGATTTGTCCTTCATCCATTTTAATTAATTCCTCCTTTTTATTGTCATTCCTATATTTAATATACCTTTGCTGAAGCTAAAAGTCAAAGAATGAATTAGAATGCGTGAATGGCTCTTTGCGTTCTTTGCGAGCATATTCAAATCATTTTTTCACGCAAAGACGCAAAGCTCGCAAATATCATCTTCTTTTCTTAAATTCTTAACCTCTTAACTTCTTAACTTCCTAACTTCTTAACTTCTTAACTTCTTTTCTTTGCGCTATTTGCGTTCTTTGCGAGAAACATACCTTTGCGAGAAATTCGCTAAACTCGCTAACTCTCAATAAAATAATAAATAATATAAATATTTTATATTTTCCATTTAGAATAAATTGAATTAATATTTTATAATAGAGATTAATTATGAAAAAAATGGATTTATCTTACATCATAGTTTCCTATAAAGATAAGGAATTTTTAGAAAGAGCTATTAAGAGCATCCAAAATAATTCTAAGGGATTGAATTATGAGATTTTAGTAATAGATAATGATAATTCTGAAGAATTAAAGGAATATATAAGTATTGCTTTTAAAGATGTAAAATACATTGCCAGTAAGAGAAATTATGGATATGCTAAGGCACTAAATGAGGGAAGTAAGTTTGCTAAAGGAGACATCATATGCTTGATGAATGCAGATGTGGAATTTATGGATAACAAAATCAAGGAGCTTTGCTTGAGATTTCAAGTAAATAATAATATTGGAATAATAGCTCCTAAATTGATTAATGCTGATGGTAGTTTACAAATTAGCTGGGGAGCTTCTCCGAGCATATTGAATGAAGCTTTCATTAAGCTTAGAGATTTTCTATATAAATATGGGATGATAAGAAAAATAATGGAAAATAAAAGTAATAATGAATTTTATCCAGAATGGGCAACTGCAGCTTGTTTATTTATAAAAAAGGATGTATGGAAAATTTTAGAGGGATTTGACGATAATTTTTTTCTATACTATGAAGATTGCGATTTTTGTATTAGAGCTCGTCAAAAGGGGTTTAAGATATTATATTACCCATATTTAAGATTAATTCATTATCTCGGCAAGAGCAAAGGAAAGAATAACAAAGAAGCTCTTTTGCAAGCTAAACGAAGCCAAACTTATTTTTACCAAAAGCATAATAGTTTTATACAACTGTATTTATTAAAGATTTATTTAGCAATTAAAGGCTGCATTGACTAAAGAAGAGATAATTCTTATAATTGCTTATTATGAATGAAAAGCAATATTGTCCAAGCTGCGGAGAAGAAGTGGAAACTACTATAAAGGAGCGAGAAAGGATGAAAGAGATTTGCTGTCTTTATTGTGGATTTCCATTGAAAGAAGTAATAAAGGATCACTTCCAATCAAGTAAGATTATTATGTTAGTAGAGGATTCGCGATTATTATCTGAGATGGTGAAAGATTATTTTATAACCAACAAGCTTGCTAAAGAGATATTGTGCAATTATGATGGAGGTTCTTTTTTAGCTGAATATGTAAGAAGGACGAAAATGAATGCAGAGATTGGATTAGTTATATTGGATATAGTATTACCAGTTTTAAGTGGAATTAATGCTGCAATAGCAATGAGAGCAATAGAAAGAGGTTTCAATGCAGACAAAGTTCCTATTATATTTTTTTCGGTGAAGAAGGCTGATGAGCAATTAAAAAAGGTGATGGAATTTTGTGCGCCTTCTTATTATTTATGCAAAGCTACTTCTAAAGATGCTAATGAATTATGCTCAAGGCTTTATAAGGTAGCTAATAGATTATTATTAGAAATAAAAGAGGAGGTAGAAGAAATCAATGAATAAACCTATAATTGGTATAATTCCCAGTTATGATTATGAGAATCAGCAAATTACGCTCAAGAAGGACTATGTAGATGCTGTTGAAGCAGCGGGTGGAATCCCAATTATTGTTTCTATGATTAATTCAAGAGAATATATTAAAGAATTTATGGATTTATGCAATGGAATAATAATAACTGGTAGCAGAAGCGATGTTAATCCGAAGAGATATAATCAAGAGCCAATTGAACAATTTGGAGAATTAAATCCTTTGAGAGAGGAAGTTGATTGGATTGTCTTAGATATAGCTTTTGAGAAAAAAATACCTTTATGGGGGATATGCTATGGGCATCAAGAAATAAATGTGTATTTAGGAGGTTCATTATATCAAGATATTCCTACTCAAGTAAGTAATGCTCTTAAACATAAGCAATCCTCACCTTATTATTTTCCTTCTCATAGAATAAGGATTAAAGAGAATACTTTTTTACATAAGATAGCAGGAAAATTAGAAATAGATGTTAATAGCAGGCATCATCAAGCAATAGATAAAATATCTCCTTCATTAACACCGATAGCTTGGTCTGATGATGGTCTCATAGAAGCTTATATTTATAATAATGAAAATCATTTTGTTTTCGGGGTGCAATGGCATCCAGAAAGCAGTTGGAAAAACGATGAATTTTCTTTAGAATTATTTAAATTTTTTATTAATAAAATACGACTGCATCCAGCTAAAATGGTATAACATAAAACCATAAAAATGTATGAAGAGGTCCTTTGGATTATTATCTGCTGCTCATTTTATATGTGATACTTATTCCAGCTTTGTAGCCCCTTGGATGCCTATAATTATAGCTATATATTCTCTCTCTTTAACTAAAGCTGGTTTACTAATATCTCTATATGCATTTTCTGCTTCAATAATGCAACCGGTTTTTGGTTGGATTTCCGATAAAGTAGGGAAAAAGTATTTTATCCTTTTTTCTCCTTTGATCGCAGCTGTATTTCTCAGTTCATTAGTAAGTTTTAAAAATTTCTTTTTTTTAATTTTATTTTTATTGATAGGGGGGATGGGGGTTTCTGCATTTCATCCATCCGGAGCTTCATTAGCTAATCTTCTGCATAGCCGCAATCCCGGCTTTGGTGTAGCTCTTTTTGCTGCTTTAGGAACACTGGGAAATTCTCTGGGACCTTCCTATGCAAGCCTTGCTGTTTCATTCCTTGGAAAGGAATATAGTTTTTTTGCCGCAATCCCAGGTATAATTTTTAGCCTATTATTATTTAAATCTTTCTCTTCTTTTCAGGAAGAATATCAACCCACAAATTATAGAATAAATGAAGCTAATGAAAAACCTTATTCTCTTTTTATATTATTATTTCTTATGGTAATGAATAGATCTTTTGCTCAATTAAGCCTTTCCAATTATTTACCCGTTTATTACAATAGATTAGGATATTCAATAATAAAAACAGGATTAATAGTATCCCTTATAATGGGAATGGCTGCTATTGGAGGAATCTTTGGAGCTGTTTTGTATAAAAAAATTGGTTTAAAAAATACTTTCTTGCTCGGCAATTTTTTATCTATTATTTTCTTAGGAATTTTTATCCATGTAAGAGTTCCTTTTTCATTTGTTTTTTTAGCGCTGGGTTCATTTACTTTATTTTTCCCCGGACCACTTTCAGTAGCAGTAGCTCAAGAGATTGTTCCTGGCGCTAAAGGAACAGCATCCGCTTTTATGATGGGCTTTGCTTGGGGAATTGGTGGGTTTTTAGTTCC
>CAYREJ010000010.1:0-21079 GCA_964423235.1 uncultured Acidobacteriota bacterium
GCTAAATAAGAATCTTCAATGAAATTCTGTGGCTAAATATTTTTGGGAACTTTTAGGAAGACGCCTCTGTCTAATGGCATAATATAATTCAAAAAAATAAAGGAGGTTAAAAATGAAGACGCTTATAAGATTATTAGCATTATCCACTATAACAATATTGGTTTTGTATTGGATAGAAGTCTCTGCCCAGCAGAAAGAATTTGAAGATAAAACTCTGGCACCTTACTTTTTTGTAAAAAGTGATGATCCTGACATTGATCAGCTGCCATTGAAATCTACATCAGCAGTTGTTAACATCTCAGGCGTAATAGCAGATGTCAAGGTAACACAGATTTATAAGAATGAAGGTAAAAGACCTCTGGAAGCAATCTATGTCTTTCCTGCTTCTACAAGGGCTGCAGTTTATGGGATGAAGATGACAATCGGAGAAAGAGTCATCACTGCGAAGATCAAAAAACGCGAGGAAGCCCGAAAGGATTACGAGCAGGCTAAGCAGCAAGGAAAGAGTGCATCCTTGCTTGAACAGCAGAGACCAAATGTCTTCCAGATGAATGTAGCGAATATAATGCCCGGAGATACCATAAAGGTAGAGCTTAGTTATACAGAACTGCTGGTTCCTACAGACAAGATATATGAATTTACTTATCCTGCCGTTGTTGGACCGCGATACTCCAATCAGCTTGCTGAGACAGCATCCCCATCGGATAGATGGGTGCAAAATCCCTATCTTCACCAGGGCGAAGCTCCGAATTATACATTTGATATTAAGGTAAATATCGCTGCAGGTTTACCAATCCATAAAATATACTGCTCATCTCATAAGGTAAATATAAAATATGACGGGACATCAACTGCATCAATCCATCTTGATAAATCTGAGGAATATGGCGGTAATCGTGATTATATTTTAAAGTATCAGCTTGCTGGGGAGCAGATACAATCAGGACTTCTTTTGTATCAAGGGGAAAAGGAGAATTTCTTCCTTCTCATGCTCCAACCTCCGAAGAGAGTAATACCTGAACAGATACCAGGGCGTGAATATATATTCATTGTGGATGTTTCAGGTTCTATGTACGGCTTTCCACTTGAAATATCAAAAAAACTTCTGAAAGATCTTATTAGCAATCTTCGTCCAACGGATAGGTTCAATGTGCTTTTGTTTGCAGGCGGCTCATCCGTAATGTCTGAGCAATCTCTCCCGGCTACTCCTGAGAACATTGGTAAGGCAATAAACCTGATAGAAATGCAGCGAGGTGGTGGAGGCACAGAGCTTTTGCCTGCACTAAAGCGTGCTCTGGCATTACCAAAAGCAGAAGGATTTTCTCGCACTGTAGTAATCGCAACAGATGGCTATGTTACTGTAGAAGAACAGACCTTCGAGCTAATACGTAGCAATCTCGGAAACGCCAATATGTTTGCCTTCGGTATAGGGACAAGCGTGAACCGACACATCATCGAGGGAATGGCACATGTAGGGATGGGAGAACCCTTCGTCATAACTAAACCTGAAGAAGCCCCTGCAAAGGCAGAGGCGTTCCGTAGATTGATTCAATCGCCTGTATTGACGCAGATCAAGGTGGACTTTGACATGTTCGATGCCTATGACATTGAACCCCTCAGCATTCCTGATGTATTGGCTGACCGACCGGTAATTGTCTTTGGAAAATGGCGTGGTAAGCCTCAAGGAAGGATTACATTAAGCGGTATTTCAGGTAAGCAGGTTTATACCGATACGATAGATGTCAGCACTGTCAAGCCACTAAAGACAAACTATGCATTACAGTATCTTTGGGCACGCCATAGAATAATGCTACTTTCCGATTTTAACATGCTCAGGTCTGATGATAGCCGAGTCAAAGAAGTAACGGACTTAGGACTTGCATACAATCTCTTAACCCGCTATACCTCCTTCGTGGCTATTGATACCGAGATACGGAATAAAGACGGTCAGCAAACCACGGTCTCTCAACCACTCCCACTTCCAGAAGGTGTTTCGGATTATGCCGTCGGAGGAGAATCAGGAATCGTCGCACTTAAATCAATGCCTTCTAACCCAATACCCAAAATACAAGTAGATGAATTAAAAAAGATGGCAGAATATCCAGCCTATGAAAAAGTAATATCTGAAAATAAAGAAAAAAGCTATGTAAAAATAGGCGAAATAATAGTATCTGGCAGACTGTCAAAGGGAATTGTACAAAAGATTGTGCAACAGCATAAAGAAGAATTTATGAAATGCTACCAGCGAAGCAATCTTCATGGGAAACTTGTTGTTCAGCTGATCATTAATGCAGACGGCAGGGTGAAAAATGTAATCGTGGTTAAGAGTGGTTTAAAGGATAAAAAAGTTGAACAATGTATGATCCAGCAAATTAAAACTTGGCATTTTCCATCTATAAAGCAAGGAGCTGAAGTAGAAGCAACTATCTCTCTTATATTCTAACAATCATCCTTTTTTGTACTTGCCGATAAGGTGCCTTGAGATTATAGCCACAGAAGGCCACAGAAGAACACAGAAATAAATACTTCTGTGTGCTTCTGTGTAATTCTGTGGCTAAATAAGTAGTTCATTGGTGCCAGAGTAAATTCAAATGTAAATCTAATGGCAGGGGCAAGCTGGCATCCAAGGAACTTCTATGAGATTCTGTGCCATTCTGTGCCTAAATATTTTCAAAAATAAATCAATGTTGTGTTTTCGTTTTTTCATAGTTAAAATACTTCTGTATGAAAAAAAAGCAGAAGAAAGCTGACAAAAGCATTGAAAAAAGCTTCTATAATAAACTTTATATTTTTTTAGGATTGATCTTATTTTTATTATTAATATATCCGAGGGTAGAGCCCTATTTAAGAGGCGATAATATAAGCAAGGATACGGGAGAATTTATTTTTCGGGATCCAGATAGTTGCTATCATGCAAGAAGAATCATCTATATAGCACAGCATAATATGCGCCTACCTTTTTATGATTCATTATTAGCGTATCCAGTAGGTGCTATTCCGATTTGGTCTCCTGCTTATGACTGGTTCTCTGCTTTACCATCTTATATTATTGGCTTTGGCTCCCCTTCAAAAAACCTTATCATTTGGGTTGCCATATGGTTAAATCTTATTTTTGGTCTTTTGCAAATCTATTATCTGGCTCTTTTGCTTTACAAAGCTATGGATATGAAAACTGCTTTTCTTGCTGCATTATTCATAGGCATTGCTGATCCTCATATTGCTAACACAAGCATAGAAAGGCTTGACCATAATTCTTTTGTTCTTCTTATATTTACCATAATCCTATATGAAGAATATAAATTATTAAAAAAAACAGAAACTGAAATTTATACAAAGAACATTTTAATCTTATCATTATTAATTGCTTTATTATTTTGGATATGGCCGGGCTCATACATCTATTTAGCTGTGATTATTTTCCTGGATCTCTTGTATGTAATTCTTAACCGAAAATATTGGCTTCTGCCTCGCTTTTCAAGCATTTTCCTTCTCTCATCTGCCTTAATTTTTCCTCTGGCACTCCTTCATTATACCCTCAGCAAAGCCACTATAAAGTTCGAATATGTTTCTTTTTTTACTGTTCTATTCCTTTTAGCAACAGCGGCATTCTTTTACCTATTAAGAGTTCTTTTATTAATAAAAAAGTCATTTAATTACTTGCTGCTCGGAAAATGTCTCCTTTTAATCCTAATTTTAACTTCAATAATTCTTTATTCATATACACCCTTAATTCAGGGCTTAAAATATGCTAAAGCACAAAACAAATGGCTATCTACTATTTTAGAAAGCAAACCAATATTCTATCTATACATAGGCACTATTAAAATGTTTACAACTGAGCCAATTATTCTTGATTATGGTTAT
Source organism: uncultured Acidobacteriota bacterium (assembly GCA_964423235.1). GTDB lineage: Bacteria > Acidobacteriota > HRBIN11 > MFGW01 > MFGW01 > CAYREJ01. Next base: position 3,865 of record CAYREJ010000010.1, read on the forward strand.
ATTATCCTTCTATTTCCGCTTATTTTCTTTTTGATACTAATTAACAAAATCAAAATCTCGTCGGAGCTTTACTCAATTGTTATAATTATCAGTTTCTTATTTGCTATTTTAACTTTATATCAGAGAAGATTTGCCTTTGAATTTTCTATACCTTATGCGATAACTTTTTCGGTTTTTTTTAGTCGCATTTATGATAAACTAATACAGCGCAAGCAAATCTTTCTTACAATCTTAATGAGTCTTTTATTGATGATAAGCTTTATTCCATTAAGGAGTGGCTTATTCAACAGAAGTAATTCCTCAGCCTTTTATGCCTTATATGAAGGATTTAAGTGGCTGCGGGACGCTGTCGCCCGACCATCTCCCGGAGCCCCTCCGGAAGGTGCCAGAGTAAATTCTGCTGGTGCCAGAGTAAATTCAGCCCTGCCCGGGGTCATGGCCCCCTGGGACCTGGGTCATCATATCCAATTCTATTCTGAAATGCCTACCGTAGCCGATAACTTCGGCTTCATTTATATGAACATCAATCCATGGCAGGGTTTTTATGATATGGCAAGATTCTTTTTAACTGAATCCGAAGAAGAAGCTATGCAAATACTGAAGAAGTATAAATGCAAGTATGTAGTTGTGCCGGATTCTTCTATATATGAGCCTTATACAATATTGTTAGACATGAACCCTACATTATTATTTGATTATCGGATTGAGATGCAAGATGGGAAAAAGTATTTAATGGTCGGACCGAAAGATAAGTTTTTTAATACAATTGGCTTCAGATTAAGTGAAGCCTATGGAAGTGCTAATCCAACCCCTGAGGAAAGAGGAATGCAAGTAAAAGCACTGAAACATTTTCAATTAATTTACGAATTGCCTTATACAAAGATGAAGGGCGGGGAATTCCCCAATGGCAGCTTGAAAATATACAAGTATACTGAAGGAATAATAATTAATGCTGATGTTGATAAGAATACTCCTTACAAGTTGGAAGCTGCAATAATAACAAATACCGGCAATAAATTCTATTACCGCCAATACGGAATAGCAAAGGAAGGAATTATTATGCCTTATCCAAATGTTCGTTATGACCTTTCTTTTTTAAATAGAAACTAAGAAATATAACAAGTCAAAAGGTTCCAATCACTTATCTACCTATTCATAAAAATTTAACAGACATCGCAAAAAGTAGAAAAAAATTGCTTCTCATATTAAAATATTTTTATGTTCTATAATATCTTTAAAGCAATTAATATTACAAGAATTAAATTATTTTTAATGGTGATTTTAATTGTTAATTCATTAAATTGCGCTGATAAGGTTCGACAAATAAAGATTGATAGGGGAGTGTACGATTTATGTTTTCCACCACCACCAGATGAACCACGCATAAAATTTTTATTTGCCATAAAAAGCTTTTCAGAAAATAAATCAAATGAAAGTTTTAATTCTATAAATCCTTTAATTAGACCTTTTACATTGTATTTAGATGAGCCGGAAAAATTATTTATTGTTGATCAGGCTATAAAAAATGTTGTTGAAATAAATTTAAATGATAATAGGTATCGTTTATTAGATAGAAGCAGGAGCATATTATCCGAGCCAATTGCCGTTGCAATAGATGATAAAAAATTTATATATGTAGATGATTCTGATGGATGGATAGATGTTTTTAATAATGAATCAAAGTATATAAGGAGGATCAATTTAAAAGGAAAGATAATAAGAGCTGCTGGATTAGCTTTCAATCCAACTAATGGTTTATTGTATATAATAGATGTAGGAGAGCATAATATAAAGGTTTTAAGCCGTGATGGAAGCTTGCAGAAGATTATAGGAAGAAATGGCAGCGGTCCGGCTGAATTTAATTATCCTACTCATATATGGATAGATAAGCAAGGACAGCTTTATATTTCCGATACTTTGAATTTTCGCATTCAGATATTGGACAGTAATGGAAATTTTATTAGAAGTATCGGTTCAGTTGGAGATACGCCCGGTCATTTTTCTAAATTAAAAGGAGTGGCTACTGACTCTGAGGGAAACATTTATGCAGTAGATTCTTATTTTGACAATGTCCAGATTTTTGACCAATATGGTAGAATTCTTCTTGTATTTGGAACTTCAGGAAATGAATATGGTAAATTTTGGCTACCTAATGGGATATACATCAGCAAAGATGATAGGATCTTTATTGCCGATACTTATAATAGTAGGATTCAAGTTTTTCAATATATCAAAACAAAATAAGAATTTCATCCGCCTCCCTAATTTAATGCTTTAAGATATTTGCCCATCACAATTGGAATGAAGTCCCTAAATTGTTAACTTTTGGAATTAAGTCTAATTTATTAGCAAGCTCAAAAAAAAGATTGATTGATTTGATGCTGCTGCTTCCAATATCGTAAGAAAGATTTTCAGTAAAATACTTTTTGACAAAATCAATAGGGAGGTTCCATTTTAAGTGAGCTTCTTGGCAAAGCTGGTCAAAATCAGCCATCGCCTTTCGGTAAGCTTTCTTTAACTCTGGCACCATTCTAATGTAGTGCTGGTCAGCATCTTCCTTGACCATCCAGCAAGCAAAGACAAAAGGTAATTCCAACCATTCCACCCATTCATAAGCCAAATCATAATCATTGTTAAATTTTTCCTTTAAATAAAAATTTTTATCCCCTATCATCATATAAGCACAATCAGCTTCAAATTCTCTTCTATCTTTTAGGTTAGACCTAATTAATAGAAAAGTTTCTTTCTTATATTTTAGTTTTAATATAATCTGAAGAAGTATAATTGAAGTTATTGAATCTTTATCAACATAAATTCTTTCAATATCAGTTATTTTTTTATTAGAATAAAGCTTTACTGTAGCGACTTTACTTTTGCTTGCGATGCAAGGATTAGCAATAATCTTAATGTCAGAATTATTCGGATAAGCCCCGATGGGAATTATGCCAAATTTCACATCATCTTTAGCAAATAAAGCAGCACATTCAGCTGGCGTTGTTTTTATTAATTCTATCTGTTTATCCCCCACCAGTTTTTTTTCAAGATACCAAATCAAAGGAAATGTATTAAGAAATTCAGTAACTACACCTTTCATTTTTTCAATACAACCTTTAATACTCTAATTGTTTCGTATACAAGAAAAATGGCTAATATAAAAAGTAGAACAGCTATAATACCGATTAATTGATATTGAAATTTTAATATAAGAAGAAAAAGGGATGACAATGTAATCGCTAACATAAATATCATCGGAATCAATAAAAAGAAAGAAGGTATTTTTTTTATTCTTAACCAAACATAAATGATAAGTAAAGCAAGCGCACCTAACAATTGATTGGTAGAACCGAAAAGCGGCCATATTATTTTCCAAGCAGGAACAACATTACCAGTTGCATCTTTAAAATCAACAAAAATAAACACAAAAGGCAAAGCAATAGTTGCCAGGGTAGCCGCTATTCTTGCTCTGGCACCACTGATGTTGAAAAATTCTTGGAAAACATATCTTCCTATCCGAGTAGCAGTATCTAAAGTAGTTAATATAAAAGCTGAAAGCGCCAATAAGCCGAATTTAATTCCATATTCTTCCTTAAGATGAATTGAAGAAAAGAATTTTCCCATAGCGTTAGAAAATATAAATAAAGGTTGGCTTTTGGCAATTGTGCTATCTTTTGCTATCATTATAACAGCAGATAAAGCTATCACGGCTACAATTCCTTCAATTAGCATTCCTCCATATCCAATAAGTAGAGCGTCTTTCTCTTTATTAAGCTGCTTAGAAGTTGTTCCGGATGCAACTAAAGAATGAAAACCGGATATTGCACCGCAGGCTACCGTTATAAATAAAATAGGGAAAAGATAGCCCAATAAAGGAGAATTAAAAGTAATAAAGGAAGGATATGAAATTTTTATGTTCCCAACAAGCAACCCACCTACTCCAACTGCAACACTGGCATATAATAAATAAGAGGATAAATAATCTCTCGGTTGCAATAAAACCCATACCGGCAATATTGAAGCAATTGCGCAATAAATTAATAAAAGAATTGACCATGTTTTTTGTGGCTCTAAAATTAAAAACGGCGATATAGTTATTGGAAGTTCTTGTCCTACTACTATTGCAATAAAAACTAAAGGAACAAATATAAGCGATGATTTTAAAATACTGAATTTCCAGCGATAAATGGAGAGACCAAAAAGAAATGCTAAAATTATGTAAATTAAAGAGGAAGTTGCTACCCCACCATCCTTTGTAAATGTTTCAGCCGTTAGATCTACAAAAACAATTATTATGTAAATTAAAGCTAACCAAACAAAAAGAAGAAATAATTTTCTTGCTCTGGCACTAAGATACTCTTTGGCAATATCAGCAATAGAACGAGCATTATGCCTTATTGATGCTATTAAGGCTGAAAAATCATGAACTGCCCCGATAAATATGCAGCCAAGTATTATCCAAATCAATGTTGGAAGCCATCCAAATGCTATCCCTGCTAATATTGGACCTACAATTGGTCCTGCACCTGCAATTGAGGAAAAATGATGCCCAAGCAAAATTATTTTATTAGTTGGAACATAATCTACTCCATCATACATTGTATGAGATGGAGTATTATTATCATTATTCAGTTTATATCTTCTGCTTAAAGACTTTCCATAAGTCACATAAGCAATCAAAAAAAAGATAGAAGCTACAAGAAAAATTATTTTCATTTTTTTATCTTAATAATATGAAATATTTTGTCGGATTTGTCAACTATTAACCTCATCTTAAAAGTTAAAGGGAATGTCCTTGCTAATCCTTAATATTAACTTCAATTATTAGCTAATCTTCAGCCTTATTATAATAGGGAGCTAAATTAAGCTCTAAATGCTTATAGATAAACGACATTACTTCAAAAAGATGAAAGAATGTGTATTTCCTCAAACTCTACAAATCCTAAATTAAACATTAGTTTATAAAGTTTATAAAGTTGAAAGCTTTGAGTTCCACTAATTTTAGCTGCAATATATTTTTGAAAGGATGATTGACTTTAGTTTATGGAGTTTAGAGAGCTTAGAATTCCACTATTTATTACTATTTTTTAGCATTACGAACTTTTAAAAGGAATAATTGAGTTTTATTATTATCTAAATGATTGATAAAGAATAATGCTAAATAATAAGCAATAAAGGTAGAAATGGTGGAACTCTCAACTCTATAAACTCTATAAACTCACTCATCTTTACAAAAAATCTTTTTTCGTATAAAATCCTCTTATTTTTAAAATTAGAATTAAAGGAGATACTATGCTAATAAAGGATTTATTCTGGCATTCAAAACCTTTAGGGCAAATATTAATTGATTTGGGCTTTATTTCCATATATGATTTAAGGAATCTTTTAAGACTTCAAAAGAAATTATTAGAAAAGAATAAGAAGGTTCCTCTTGGAAAATTATTAATAAAAAAGAAATTAATAACCAAAGAAGAATTTAAGAGAGCATTTGCGCAAAGCCTGAATATAAAATTTTTAGATAGAAAGAAATTGAAGCACAGAACAGATTGCTTGAGAGAGGATTATTGTGTAAAAAATAATTTGTTAGTAATTGAGATGAATGAAGCAGTAATTCATTTAGCGACTTCTAATCCTTTTAATTTTAAAGCAATTTCACAAGTCTGCGTGGAAACAGGAAGAGCAGCGAGGATTTACTTAGCAGAGAAAGAAGCTATTCAAGAAGTTCTTAGAGAATCTTATCCTTCATTAAACAAAGAAGTTGAGCTTTGGGGAAAATGTAATGAATATAATAGTGAAGATTATATATCCATAGGTGGGATTCATGAAAGGGAGAATATTTATTTTGTTGAGCCTTTAAAGAAGTTAGAAGAATATTTAATAAGAAACAAAGGAGAAGATGCAGTAGAGTATTTAGTTTTTTGGCATTTATTAAAAGCTATAGAAGCAGGAGCTTCCGATATACATTTTGAGCCAATGGGAAGTTTACTAAGAATAAGACATAGGATTGATGGGATTCTATACGAATTTAGAGAGAATCAGATAACAGCTGAGTTGGCACCGGCTATAATCGGCAGACTAAAAGTTATGTCTAAGATGAGCATAGATGAGAAACAAAGACCTCAGGATGGAAGAATTCTTTTAATACCTAAAGAAAAAAGAGAAAGAAAATATGATTTCAGAGTAGCCAGTTCGCCTACGATTAATGGTGAAGAGATAGTTTTAAGATTATTAGATAATCGTAAATTAGAAGTTGGATATGATGGATTAGGAATAATAGGATACCCACAAAAAATGATAAAAGAGGCAATAGGTAAGCCTTATGGACTGATAATTATAACTGGTCCTACGGGATCAGGAAAAACAACTACATTATATACTATTCTTAAAGAATTGAATAATGAAAATAGGAAGATAATGACGGTTGAAGATCCGGTAGAATATCGCATTCCAGGAATAATACAGCATCAAATAAGAGAGAAAGCAGATTTTCGTTTTGCTGATGCTGTAAGAGCTTTTTTGAGGCACGACCCTGATATAATTCTTGTAGGAGAAATAAGAGACAAAGAAACAGCAGAAGCTTCTATGTGGGCTGCGTTAACGGGACATCTTGTTTTAACTACTTTACATACTAATGATGCTACTTCTTCTTTAACGAGATTATTGCAAATGGGTATTGAGCCTTATTTGATTTGCTCTACTATAATTTTAGTATTATCGCAAAGATTGGTAAGGAAATTATGTCCCTCTTGCAGAATAAAAAAACCCTTTACATATGATTATCTCAAAAGGCTTGGGTTTATTAAAAATGAAATGAGTTCTGACAATTTAAAGATAGAATTATATGCATCTTTTTTTGAAAGCGATAGCAAAGACGAAATAAAGAGAATTTGCAGAAGCTGTAAAGGGAAGGGTTTTTCTGATCGGATAGCCATTGTGGAAAGTATGGTTATGACTGAGAAAATAAAAGATGCAATTAGCAAAGGATTTTCTGCCTCTGAGATAAGGAAAATAGCAATCTCAGAAGGAATGATTACAATGAGAGAAGATGGCTTTGTCAAAGCATTCCATGGCTTAACTTCACTTCAAGAGATCATAAGTGCTACTATGGGAGAAGTAATCTAATTTATATAATACGGTGCCAGAGCTTCAATGAGGTCCAGAGCTTCAATGAGGTCCAATAGTGCCAGAGGTCCAATAGAAGACAGGAAAAAAAGCGCTGCTCAGCACTGCCCAGTTATTTATTGCTCCGAGATGGTATCCAAAAAGTAATTTTGAGAAGATAGCTACCAATGGCAATAGACTTCTGGGATTCCTTTAATTTTATTTATATATCTTGCTAAAATGAAAAAAAGGTCTGAAAGCCTATTGAAATAAATTATTAATTTAGGATTAATTTCTTCTTCCTCTGATAGCCTTACGATACTCCTTTCAGCTCTCCTAATTACTGTGCGAGCCAAATGCATCATAGAAGAAACATTATTTCCTCTCGGCAAAATAAAATCTTCCAAAGGACTGAGCTGTTTATTATACTTTTCAATCATATCTTCTAAATGATTTATATGATTTTCATTTATTCTTGGTGAAGGATTATCTAATTTAGCAGCTAAATCAGAACCTGCTATAAATAATGAATTCTGAATGGACTCCAATAAACTAGTCTCTTCTTTAAACTCAGGTTTCATAAAAGAAATAATGACTCCGATAAGAGAATTAACCTCATCCACATTGCCGTAAGCTTCAACCCTTGCCGATGATTTTTTTACTCTGGCACCACCTATAATGTAGGTGAATCCAGCATCTCCGACCTTGGTTACTACCTTATCTATTCTGGGCTTCTTTTTCTTCATCAATTATTAGCAATTTAAAGAAATTAATGGTTAAATTGCCAGCTATGAGCAATAGGGATACGTCTGCCTATTCCAAAAGAGCGGGAAGTTACTTTTAATCCGGGTGGTGCTTGTCTTCTCTTAAATTCATTCTTTTCTACTTTATTTATAATTGAGCGAACGAGCTCTTCTTCGAATCCTAAATCAAGAATGTCTTCAAAGCTTTTCTCTTCTTCAATATAGAGCTTCAGCACTTGGTCTAAGATTTCATAAGGGGGTAAATCATCTTGATCTTTTTGATTAGCTTTCAACTCGGCAGAGGGGGCTTTCCGAATTATATTTACTGGGATTATTTCTCTCTCTCTATTAATATAATGAGCTAACTTATAGACATAAGTCTTTGGCACATCCGCTAAAACTGCTAATCCTCCAGTCATATCTCCATAAAGAGTGCAATAGCCAACTGCTAATTCAGATTTGTTTCCTGTTGACAAAACAAGCCGATTGAATTTATTTGAAAAAGCCATGAGGATGTTCCCTCGGATTCTTGCTTGAATATTTTGCTCCGCTACATCTTCAGGAAGACCCGCAAAAGATTCTTTCAGAGTTGATAAGTAAGATTCGTATATCTTGTCTATATCGATTATTATAAAAGGTATAGATAAATTTTTAGCTAACTCCATAGCATCCTTGATGCTTGCTTGGCTTGAGAAGCGGCTCGGCATTGATATGCCTAATACATTATCAGCTGAAATTGCTTCTACTGCAATGCAAGCTACTACTGAAGAATCTATTCCCCCACTTAATCCAATTACTACTTTCTTGAATCCACATTTTGTTATATAATCCCTTGTGCCTAATACCAATGCTTTGTATATAGATTCTGCCTCGTCTTGAATCTCATTAGCTACAGTCCCCTTCTTCTCATCTAAATCTACATAAATTATATCCTCTTCAAAAGATTTTCCTCTGGCAATTATTTCACCTTTTTCACTTATTACCTGGCTACACCCATCAAAAATTAATTCATCCGTTGCTCCTACTAAATTGCAGAATACTGATGGCACTTTATATTTTTTTGCTATTGAAGACAACATATCATAACGAAGCTTCTGCTTACCTAATACATAAGGCGATGCCGAACAATTTATAATTACTTTAGCTCCTTTCATTATCTGTTCTTCAATAGGATCGCGTGAATATCTCCTAACCTTCCAATAATCTTTATCGTTCCAAATATCTTCACAAATTGAGATTCCTAATTTCTTATCTCCATAATCAATAACCACCGCCTCCGTCCCAGGCTCAAAATACCTATCTTCATCAAACACATCATAAGAAGGTATCAAAATTTTTCTTATCTTTTTTAATATTTTGCCATTCCTTATAAATGCAATAGAATTATAAAATGGCTTACCTTGAGATGGATTTTCCTCAACATATCCTATTATAGCTGCTGTGGAACCTATATTTGACACTATCTCTTCTAATGCATCTTGAGTCTGTTTAAGGAATGATTTTTTTAAGAGAAGGTCCTTTGGCGGATAACCTGTTATTGATAATTCAGGGAAAATTACTAAATCACTTTTTTCTCTTGCAGCCCTTTCATAAGCATTAAGGATTTTTTCTTTATTTATGATAAAATTTCCTACTGTGAAATTAAGTTGAGCTAAAGCCAACTTCATATATTATTATATTAAATAATGCTATTCATAAGCAAATTAATCAAAACATCATTATTGGCTCTGATATTATTGATTGTCGCAGTGGTTTTTTTCTCTCTTTTTTATATCTGCGATTTTGACCTCTGGCACCATTTAACAATTGGCAAATATGTATGGAATAATAAAGAGATTCCACAAAAAGAATTCTTAGTATACCCCCTCGCAGGGGAAAAAATTATTCATTCTGAATGGCTATTTCAGATTCTTATATATTTTGCCTATGCAATTGGAAAAATTAAAGCCATTCAGATTTTTAAAACTTTAATAATATTACTATGTTTCATTATAATGTATCAAATAGCTAACCTTAATAAATTAACTGAATTTGTTTGGTTTCCTCTTCTTTTTTTTGCATTGCTGCTCGGGAGATATAGGTTTTATGAAAGACCTGAGCTGTTCGGGTATCTTTTTCTTTCAGCTCTACTTCTTTTGATTGAACTGTATGAAAAAAGAGAAGATATAACATTTATGCTGATTTCAGTCGGGGTTGTTTTGATTTGGGCAAATTCCCATCTGAGTTTTATCTTATATTTTATTATTTTAGGAATGTATTTGGTGGATAATTTAATTATTGTCTTTTTGCATAAAGAATTTGGCAAGAGCTTTAATAAGATTTTATCATTATTGATTGTTATGCTAATTGCTTTTTTCGCTTCTTTGTACAATCCTTATGGCATTTCTTTATGGAGCTTTATATTTAAATTTAGGTCCGCTCCATATCTTCAAAGCGGTATCACTGAAATGCTACCGATTTATAAAACATCCTTTTTCTTATATTATTTAATAATTGCTTCTATCTCACTTTTAAGCCTAATTATGGGATTTTTAAAGAAAAATTGCCGTCCTTTTTATCTATTATTGTTTATATTTGCTTTAATTTTGCCCTTAGAAGCTGTAAGATTCGCAACTTTCTTCATTTTGATTTGCACATTTTTATGCATAAAAAATTTTTCGCTCTTTCTGGATAAAAGTAGATTAGAATGCATTCAGACCATGTCGCAATTAGGTAAGCTAACTCTTTTTTTGATTATTGCTGCTACATTAATTTTAGTGGGATGGTTAATTGGATATGGGCAAGGTGGTCCAAAATTTGGCTTTGGCATCATGAATAATTACTTTCCGGATGAGGCTGCTAATTTTATATTGGAGAATAGAATACCGGGTCCAATGTTTAATCCCTTTGATTGGGGACATTATTTAGCTTGGAAATTATATCCTCATTATCAGGTTTTTATAGATGGACGCGTTATTAGTCCTCTTCTATTTTATGAGCACGATTATATAATGAATGCAAGGACTGGTTGGAATAATATTGTTAAAAAATATAAAATAAATCTTATTTTAACAAACTCTATGTATTTTGATAGTGGAGACTTATTCCCAATAATTACATCATTGCTAAATTCAAATGAGTGGGCTTTAATATATAAAGATGAAAAAAGTCTTATATTTATTGCTAATGATGAAAAAAATAAGAAGTATATAGAAAAATTTAGTTTAGACAAAAAAGTTATTTATGATGAAATTATATCGGAAGCATATAATTTATTGGAAATTAATCCTACAATAAAAGGAGTCTATGCTACTTTAGGATTTGCTTATATACATAAAGGAAATTTAAAAGCTGCTAAAGAAGCTTTTTCTCTTGCGGTAAAAATGAGACCCAAAGATCCTTATCCAAAAAAGATGTTAAATTTGTTGAAAGAAAATTATAGAGAATAGATTTCAATAATATTCCACTTAAAATTTTTATTAGATTGAAAATGAGCAATTTCTCTGGTAAGTTTTTGGTTTTACTTATACTTTTCATTATATTTTATTTAGGACTATTCAAAATAAATGAATATGATGTTTTTCATCATCTTGCTGCTGGCAAGTATATAATAGAAAATAAAAAAATACCTGATAAATTACTTTTTTCTCATTCATTTGATACTTTGAAAGCTAATGATTCTGAATGGTTATTTCAAATTATCCTCTGGGTAGTTCACCAATTTATCGGCATTAATGGATTAATTATATTCAAAGCAATTTTTTTTGCTTTTCTTTATTTCCTTTTATTTTTAATTGCTCTGGAGGGTAATGCCAACATTTACATAACAGCTATTGTGTTTTTATTAGGGGGTCTTATAGCACGATTGAGATTTTACCATCGACCAGAAATGATGATGTATCTATTTATTGCCTTAGTAATTTTGTTATTACAGAAATATTTAAAAGAAAGGTCGAAGTCTGTATTTTTTATACCTATTATCTTTATGCTTTGGGCTAACATGCATCCTACGATTATCATCGGATTATTTATTATTTCGGCTTTTGTTGCTGAACAATTCTTTTTCATATTCATTAGATATTTAAGGAAAGAAAAATTTGACCTATCTAATTTGAATAATTTATTATTAATTCTATTGATTTCTCTTTCATTTAGTTTGGTAAATCCTTTTACGATCTCTCCTTTGGTTGAACCGCTAAAATTAAGCAAGACAAGAGTATTAATGGGATTGGTGTCAGAGCTTCAGCCCTTACAGGTCAAAAGCATAAACTCTATAATAAGTAATGATATTTCATTCATTCTATTCCTTTTTTTTACAGTTGGCTTCCTATCTTTTTTACTGAATTTTAAAAGAGCCTCTTTAGCTCATTTTATAATATTTGCAGGATTAGCCTATTTGGCAACTCAAGCATTAAGAAATGTTTCGCTCTTTATTCAGGTGGCATCGCCAATAATTTCCATCAATCTATCCAGCATAATCAGGCTTATCGGTGGGGAGCCCGCAGCCAGAGTAAGTCCGGTAGCCATCCCGCGAGGTGCCAGAGCAATTTTCTTAGGTGCCAGAGTAATTAAAGGGAAGGGGGCAGGGTGGCTGCTGGTGCTGATCTCGGCTACATATGCCTTGTTAACGGGATACGGAGACAATGCTGATTATCTTTTTGGATTGGGCGTGAATGAATTTCTTATTCCTGTTAAAGCAGTAGACTTTCTCATTGAAAATAAAATTTCAGGGAGAATGTTTAATACCTTTCATTTTGGCGGATATTTAGAATATCGGCTTTATCCAAAAGAGATGGTTTTAATTGATGGAAGGGGATTTGGAAATGAAGAGTTGTTAAGAGAATATGTTATGAGCCAAGCGAATCAAAATCTTTGGGAAAATTATCAGAATAAGTATAATTTGGACTACGCCATCGTAGGTTATCCAGAATTGAAGAACATTCCTAAAATTCATTCCGACATAAGGGATTATTCAAATGAAGAAATAAGAAGCTTAAGTATTCCTGATAATAATTGGGTGCTTATTTATTGGGATGATACAGCAATGATTTATTTGAAAAGAATAAAAAAATTTAAAAAAATAATAGATAGATATGAGGTTAAATATTATAAGCCTGATTTGCCACTGGAGATGTTAAAAATATATTTAAGAGATCCATTAAAGTTGGAACCATTACTAAAAGAAATAAAAAGGAATGCTTCTTCCTATAGAGGGAATTTAGCTTTGGGTTATATTTTTAATGAGAAGGGAGAATATTATAAAGCTGCTAATGCTTATGCTAAAGCAATTTCTATGAGAGCAGATAATGATGCTGCATATGCAGGTTTGGGATATGCTTATTATAAACTTGGTGAGATCAAGAAAGCAGAACAATATTACAAAAAAGCAATAAAATTAAATAATTCTGATGCTTTGCATCATTATAATTTGGGATTGATTTATATTCAAATCGGCGAAAAAACAAAAGCAATTTCAGAAATGGAAAAAGCTATACAAATTAATAAGAATTTTGCTGAAGCATATAAAAAATTGATGCAGCTTTATTTAGGTGAAGGTAATTTTTGGAAATACAATGAAATTTATATGAAAATAAAAATGATAGAAAAGGAAAATTTTCTTAAAGGTAAGTTTAACAGAGCCTTGAAATTATACTCTGAAAATAAATTAAATGAGGCATTGAAAGAATATGAAGAAATTTTACAATATGATCAAAGGGATCCCGCAATTTTAAATAACATAGGATTTATTTACTACGATTTGAAAGATTACAAGAAAGCAATTGAATATCATAAGCGATGCGTAGAAAGCGATTTTAATTTTGAGAATGGGCATTATGGATTAGCTTTAGCTTATGAAAAATTAGGAGAGAAAGCTAAAGCGATAGAAGAGTGGGAAATATATTTAAAGCTGAAGCCTAAAGGAATATGGGCATCAAAAGCAGAGCAGCATTTGAAAGCATTTAAGAAGGAAGTTGAATAACAAAAGGTATGTGCATATAATAACATATCGGAAACAAATAAAAACGATATATCGGAAACAAATAAAATTTGAGATAAAGGAGGGAAAGGTGAATTTTGATTTAACAGATGAACAAAAAATGATAATAGGGATGGTAAGGGAATTTGCTGAAAAGGAAATAATTCCTGTAAGGCATAAATATGATGAGAGTCAAGAATTTCCTTACGAAATAGTTGCAAAATTAGGGGAACTTGGATTGATGGGAATAATATTTCCAGAAGAATACGGAGGACCAAATCTAAGTTATTTGGAGTATGTAGTTGCGGTAGAGGAGATTTCTAAGGCTGATCCTTCTTTAGGATTAGCCGTAGCTGCTCATATTTCTTTATGTACCAATCACATATACACTTTTGGAAGTAAGCAACAGAAAGATAAATACTTACCAAATTTAGTTTCAGGAAAAGAATTAGGTGCGTGGGCATTAACAGAACCTGAAGCAGGTAGTGATCCTGCTTCGGGAAGAACTACTGCTGTAAAAAAAGACAATTGCTGGATATTGAATGGGACTAAAAATTTTATAACTCATGCAAATGTAGGAAGCGTGGCAGTTGTTTTTGCTAAAACTTCCCCTGAAAAGGGGCATAGAGGTCTTTCTGCTTTTATTGTAGAGAAAGGAACATCTGGCTTTTATCCGGGCAAAAAAGAGAACAAGCTTGGCATGAGAGCAAGCGATACAGGTTCTTTAATATTAGAAGATTGTAAAATACCTTTAGAAAATATAGTAGGAGAAGAAGGACAAGGTTATTATCAAGCTATGGAGATATTGGAAGGTGGGCGTATCAGCATAGGAGCTTTAGCCTTGGGTATTGCACAAGGAGCTTATGAAGCAGCTATAAAATATTCTAAAGAAAGAAAACAATTTAATGTACCTATATCTGAATTTCAAGGAATACAATGGATGCTTGCAGATATGGCAACTGAGATAGAGGCTGCAAGATTATTATTATTTCAAGCTGCTTATTTGAAAAATCAAAACAAAAAAGTTATAAAGGAATCTGCAATGGCTAAATTGTATGCAAGCGAAGTAGCAATTAAAGTAGTGAATAATGCTTTACAAATCTTTGGCGGCTATGGATATACCAAAGATTACCCAGTTGAGAAATATTATCGGGACGCTAAACTTACTACAATTGGTGAAGGGACATCTGAAATTCAAAGGCTTATTATAGCTAAACAAGTACTAAGCTCGCGTCTTTAAAAATTATGGATATTCTTGAGGTAATCAAAAACAAAAATAAAAGAGGAATTGCCAAACTGATTACAAAGATAGAGAATAGAGAAAGAGAAGCTATTGAGATTATAAAAAAAGTTTACAAATACACAGGAAAAGCTTGGGTTATAGGAATAACAGGAACTGCCGGTGTAGGCAAAAGTACCCTAGTTGATGGAATGATAGATTATTTTAGGAAAGAGGGTAAAAGAATAGGTATAATTGCAGTTGATCCAACAAGTCCCTTTAGCGGAGGTGCCATTTTAGCAGATCGTATCCGAATGCAATCACATAGCACAGATGAAGAAGTTTTCATAAGGAGTATGGCAACACGAGGTCATTTAGGTGGTTTATCTGCGGCTGCTCGAGATGTAGTAGACCTATTAGATGCTTATGGAAAAGATATAATTATTGTAGAAACAGTTGGTGTTGGTCAGGATGAAATAGATATAGTGAAAACAGCAGAGAGTATTGTTGTTGTTCTTATGCCGGGGATGGGAGATGAAATACAAGCGATGAAAGCCGGATTAATGGAAATAGCGGATGTGTTCGTTATTAATAAAGCAGATAAAGAAGGGGCTGAAAAATTAGAAATAGAACTTGAAAGGCTTATAGAAATGTCTCATAATTCAAATAGCTGGAAACCTGAAATCATTAAAACTATCGCAACAAACAAAATTGGAATAAATGAGCTATGCGGTGCTTTGAAAAGGCATTTTGAATACATAAAGTCAAGTGAAAAGCTTCAAGAGCGATTATATCAAGCAGCTCAACAAAGATTGATAGATGTTTATTGCGATTTATCAATAACGAAAGCCCACAATAAATTAAAAGAAATTCAATATAAAAAAATCATTCAAGATATATATGAAAGAAAGATTGATCCTTATACGGTTGTTGAGGAAATTTTAAAAGTATGAATATAGTAAGAATTGATCACATTGCAATTGCTGTTAATGATGCAAAGCAAATAGCGGCTAAATGGTGCGAATTATTTGGTTTGGCAATAGATTATGAGGAAATCATTTCGGAGAATGGAGTAAAAGTAGAATTACTAAAGATAGGTGCTATGCATGATAATAATTCAAAGATTGAATTTATTGAGCCTCTGAATGAAAACTCTCCTATAAAGAAATTTTTAGAAAAAAGGGGCAATGCAATACATCATATATGCTTTGAAACTTTAGATATTGAAGCAGACATAGAAGAATTGAAGCAACTAGGAATAGAACTAATAGACGAAAAGCCGAGGAAGGGAGCTGGCGATAATTTAATTGCTTTTATTAAGCCAAAAGATACAAACGGAATTCTAATAGAATTAAAACAATCAATGATAAAAGATGAACATTAAAAAATATTGCTTCTTATTCTTATTACTCTGGCACTAAAAAATAAAGGAAGCTTATTATATTGATTGAAAGGCTATGGAAAATAAGAAAAAATATATGAAAGAATTAAAGAAGGCTATCGTAATATTGTCTTTACATTCTCCAAAAGAAAAAGTGTGGGGGTTGCTCTTAAATATAAACCAAGCCGGAGTTTGGATTCATGGAATTGATATTAATTCCTTTGAGGATTGGTCAAGACAGGTAGCATCAAAAAAAGAGCAAAGTATGGGTTTATCTACAATGTTCTTTCCTATGATTCGCTTGGAGAAAATTATTGTAGATGAAAATGTAGGGTCAGTGAAATCTTTTTCAACACAATTCTTTGAAAGAGTAGGAAAGGATGTTATGGAAATGGTTAGCATTCAAGACCTGACAATTATACCATTCATAAAAAATTCCAGCTAATTGAAAAGATTTTTGATAGCCTTCGCTAATTTCATAATCATAAAAAATTCTTTTTACTCCTCTGCAAAAACAAAGGGAATTTGCTTCTAATCCTATCTCCCCGCTCAGCTTTCGGCAGCCCCTATCATTTCTCTATCATTACTCTGGCACTCTCTAAATTATCTCTGGCGCCTTCTAAATATGCAACAGCACTGGCTGCAGTCCCGCCAATATTTCCAGCTCATAAAAAATTAGCAACTTTTTCTGAATATTTTTGATAATTAAAATATGATGCTAAAAATTTCAAAAATATTTTTTAAGGAGTTTTAAGATATGTCCAGACCATTGCGAATAAAGCAAGATGAGTATCCTTATCATATAACAACGAGGACAAACA
>CAYREJ010000011.1:0-21031 GCA_964423235.1 uncultured Acidobacteriota bacterium
GCATGAAAAAAATCTTGTGATAATCCTGTGTTAATCTTGTGGTTAGAAAAAGAAACCACAGGATTACACAGATTAACACAAGATTAAAAATAGATAAAATTAGCATGAAAAAAATCTTGTGATAATCCTGTGTTAATCTTGTGGTTTAAAATAGAAACCACGGGATTACACAAGATTAACACAAGATTAAAAACAGATAGAATAAGCATGAAAAAAATCTTGTGATAATCCTGTGTTAATCTTGTGATTTAAAATAGAAACCACTGGATATAAAATATCCTAAGATGATTGAAAAGCAAATTGAAGCAAAGAGTATAATAACAAGATCAAAAATTGGGGGTGTTCCTTATTGTATAAATCCTTATGTGGGATGCCAGCACGCTTGCCGATATTGTTATGCACGATTTATGAAAAAATTCACTGGTCATACTGAAAAATGGGGTAGCTTCGTGGATATAAAAATTAATGCTGCTTATGCTATTCAAAATCAACTAAAAAAATTAAAAAAAGAATTGATAATGATAAGCACAGTTACAGATGCTTACCAACCTCTTGAAAAAAAATATTTAATTACACGAAAATGTCTTGGAATTTTATTATCATATCAGTTCCCGATTTCAATATTAACAAAATCTTTTTTGGTATTAAGGGATATTGATTTAATTTCTAAATTTGAAGATATTGAAGTTGGCTTTTCTATAACTACTGATAATGATTATATCAGCAGGCTATTTGAACCTTTTGCTCCTCTTTGTAGCAAAAGAATAGAAGCTCTTAAAGAACTGCATATGAAAGGTATTAGAACTTATGCCTTTATAGGTCCTATATTGCCTATGAACCCTTCTAAGTTGGTGGAAAGGGTATCACCTTATGTTAATGAAGTATTGATTGATAGATTAAATTATTCTTATTTAGTAGAAGATTTTTACAAATTACATAGTTTGGATTATGCTTTAAAAGATGAGTATTTTCAAGAAACAGAAGCTGCTTTAAGAGAATTATTTTCAAGAAAGGGAATAGAAGTGAAGGAGGCGAATGGGGGATGATAGTAGATTCGATGAGTGTGTCAAAAAGAATATACTGCCGTGTTGTTATATCATCATTATATATTATTTTAAAGCTTTGAATTTTTTGCTTAAAGGAAATAATGCGAGCTATTAGAAGATAGGAAGATAGGAAGTTAAGAAGATAGGAAGATAGGAAGATAGGAAGATAGAAAGATAGGAAGATAAGAAGAATTAGGAATTACAAATAACACAGGGGAACCTCAAAATGATAATTTTGGAGAAAACTGAGCAATTATTGGCAAAAACATTGATCTAATTAATATAAATACTATGATAAAAAATTAAGGAGGTTCAAATGAAAAAAATAATAATTCTTATAATCAGTATGTCTTTAGTAATAATAGGGGTATCTATTTATTGTAAAAAAGCACAAAAGAAAGAGGTAGAAAAAGAAAAAATTTATGCTTCAGAGTCAAAAGAAGACAATATTCGTTATTATCCATCAGGGAAGCTTGGGAATCAAGTTCCTACCGGCATAACTGTACAGCTTCCGGAAAAAAAGGAGATAGCACCTAATACAATTTTATCTGGCTCTACTGTAAAAGCATGCTTAGATATAGAACCTAAAGTAAAAGGAAATATAATTTGGATAGATTCAAATACCTTTGAATATCGTTTTGATGAAGTGTTGGAACCTCAAACAAAATATACGATACAAATAAAATGTGTACCTTTATATGAAGGCAAGAAAGAAGAGATAGAAAAGCTGGAATTTAATTTTATAACTCCGGATTTTAAATTATTAAGTGGATATGCTAAGGAGTGGGATGAAAGGAGAATAATAGCACTTTTTCATTTTAATTATCCTTTAGACAGCAGTGAGATAGGGGATTTTGTGGAAGTATTTGATAAAAGGAATAACAGAATAGGTTTGCAATCGGTGTATGTTTCAAGGGAAGATTCTAAAGTTGCAGTATTAAAATTTAAGAATCTTTCAGATTCTTATAAGATAAGATTTAAAAAAGGGCTTCCTATAAAGGATAAGAATGTTGGTTTAAAAGAAGATGAATATTATGAATTAAATCGCTCTTACGGAGAATTAACGATAACCGGTATTAGTCCAGTAGAAGGGGAGGAAAATTATTTTTTAAGAATATTTTTACATGCTGCTGAAGAAAAGACTTTATTATTTAATGCAGAGAAGATAAAATCCTATATAATAATAGAACCGGCGATACCATTCAAAATCGTTTCTTCAGAAGCAGGTTTAGATCTTTATGGTGATTTTCGTTCAGATGAAGTTTATGATGTTAAGATATTAGCAGGGTTGCAAAGCATAGAAGGGTATCAGCTTAAAAATGATTTTGCTCATAGCATAGAAATTCCTTCTGCTTCTCCAAAATTATCTTTTGCGGTTCAAGGCTTATACTTAGGGAAAAGAGGGGGAGCCAAAATTCCTATAAGGATCCGCAAGATAAAAGAGCTTTATGTATCCATCCGACGGATGCCGCCTGATAATATTTCAATTTGGTATTCTGATAAGAGAGGAGAAAGATGGGGCTTCTATCATTTGTCAGAACCAGTAGCTTCTAAAATTATTAAAGTCAATGCCGATGATAGAAATAAATTATACTGGTTAGATTTAGATACCATTTTTAATACGAAAGAAGAAGGAATTTATTTGATTAATGTTTCTACAAAAGGTAGTGAAAAGAGGAATGAAGATTATTGGGAAGAAGATTATTATGAGTATGAAGATTATTCAAGGGCTACTGATACTATGATATTAATAATTTCAGATTTATCCATTATAGCTAAAAATTCTTCTGATAGGGTCTATGTTTGGACTGTAGATGCAACTTCCCTTCAGCCAAAGAAAGCAACTAAAATCATACTTAAATCTAAAGTTAATGCTATAATGGGTTCTTGCACCACTGATAGTAAAGGATATTGTGTGATACCATATTCCAAAGAAAGAGAAAGAGACCCTTATCTATTATTAGCTAAAAATAATAAAGAATTTTCTTTCCTTTATTTTGAGAAAACAATGCTATCGCAGAATAATTTTGAGGTCTCAGGAAATATTATCCCAAAAAGTAAGTATGTAGGATATTTTTATCCGGAAAGGGACTTATATCGTCCGGGAGAAGCAGTTCATTTTGCTATTATTATAAGGGAATTTGGAACATATAAAGGGTTGAGTTTACCAATTATAGCTCATATTAATGATCCGAGAGGGAATGAATTATTTGCTTTAAATTCTCAAACAGATGGAAATGGGCTCGCTGAATTTAATCTACCTACTGAGAGTTCTTATCCGACCGGAAGGTATTCTATTGATTTCCGAGTGGGGGATGAATCTATTACTTTCGGATATTTTTTCTTAGAAGAATTTGTTCCTCAAAGGATACAAGTTTCAATCAATACAGATAAAGAAGAATATAATGCTGAGGATATTATTGGAGGAAATATACAAGGGTATTATCTATTCGGTGCCCCTGCTGCTGAACAGGTTTATGAGATAATTTGCAATTTGGAAGAATCTCTTTTTCATCCTAAAAATTTTGCAGAATATTCTTTCGGCGTTTACAGGAAAGAGAAGCTAACAGAAGATTTGCCTTTGCAAAAAGGTTCTCTTAACAATCAAGGTTTTGCAAATTTTAATTGTCCCATACTAAATTTACGCAAATATAAATCACCGGTTATTGTTAATATAACTGGAAGTGTTTTTGAAAGTGGTAGTGGAAGAAGTTCCAAAACACAAAAAAAAGTATTGCTGCATCCTTCAAATTTTTATATCGGGCTGAAATCGAAGACTTCGGGTTTCCAGCCTGGCAAAGTATCTTCCATTGAGGGTGTTATTATTAATAAGGATCAATCATTAAATTTAAAGGTTAATAAGCTCTATTATCGTATCTATAAGATAAGACATAATTATGCAAGAATATACAATGCAGCTCAAAATAGATTCCTTTGGCAATGGACTGAGCAGTTTATTCCATATCAAGAAAAAGATGTATTGCTTGTCAAAGATGGTAAATTTAGTATAAATTTCACTCCGAAAGACTATTGGGATAATTATATGATTGAAGTTTTTAATGAAGGGGAAACTTCAAAAAGTAGCCTTATTTTCTACGGATGGTCTTATAGCAAAACTGGGGATAAAGCTCCTTCTCCTGAGATTTTGAACATTAAAGCCAATAAGGAGAAATATGATTATGGAGATTTGTCAAAGATTTCAGTGCTTCTACCTTTTGAAGGGAAGATATTATGGACGGTGGAATTAGATGGAGTGATGAATTATAAATGGGCAGAGGCTAAAGGAGAGATTGCGGAATACAATCTTACTATCCCTTCAGGGATTTCTACTCTTTATGTTTCAGCTTTTTTAATAGCAAGCAGTGAGAATTATGCTATCCGGAGAGCGTACGGAATAAAGCGAATTAAAATAAGACCTTCAAATTACTTATTGGATTTCAAACTGAAGGCACCTGATATTGTTAAGCCGGATACAAAAATAAGGATAGAAGTAAAAGCTCCTAAAGCCTTTGCTGGAACTATTGCAATTGTGGATGAAGGTATTTTGCAAATAACCCAATTCAAAACTCCTAAACCTTATGAAGGAATATTTGCAGATCTGAAGCTAAATGTAGAAACATATGAAACTTTTGGATGGCTCATAAGAAAAGATATGTTAGAAGAAACAGGAGGAGGAGAAACCATATCAATTGGAGAAGTTCCTAGTTTCATAAAATTAGTTTCTTATTGGAGCGGTATTGTCAAAAGCGATAATAATGGGCATTTATCTATTGAATATAATGTTCCTCAATATCAGGGAAGATTAAGAATAATGCTTGTAGGATTGAACAATGAAAGATTAGGATATGCTGAAAAAGATATAATTGTTAGGAGCGATGTTTCGGTATTAGCTACTATACCACGCTTTGCTCATACGAACGATATAATAACTATTCCAATCTCATTAACTAATAATACAAAGAGCGTGATTGATACATCATTTTCAGCTGATATAAAAGGTGCCAGAGTACTAAAAGAGATACCGCGAAAAGTTAGAATAGAAGCCGGTCGCTCCTATGCTGTTTTGATTCCTATTCAAGTAAATTCTATTGAAGATCCTGTAAGCATTAATATAAGTGCCAAAAGTAATAATGAATTTTATAAAGAAGAATTTAAAATTGCAGTAAAGCCGGATCGTCCCTATTTAACAGAATCAAGATTCATTGAATTAGAAAATGGTAAAAATGATTTAAAAGCATATTTAAAAGGATGGATACCTAATAGGCTCAAAGTTCAATTAACTCTTACTCCGATTGCTGCTTTAACTCGTTTAAAGCATTTGAATTACTTAATTCGTTATCCATACGGATGTATAGAACAAACTTCCTCTTCTCTTTTACCGCTGCTGCACCTGCAAGAAATATTAGATGTAGTTGAACCGGAGCTTGCTGAAAAAGCAGCTTTAAAAGATAAGATTTATAGTGGCATCCAAAGAATCTTATCTATGCAAACTATCAGCGGTGGATTCGGATATTGGCCTGGAAATACTGAAGCTGCTGAATGGTCTTCAATTTATGCTACCTTCGTCCTGCTTCAAGCTAAAGAAGCAGGCTTCATTGTTCCTGAAAATGCTATTAAAAAAGCATTAAATTTCATATCTTTCTATGCTCAACCTTATCCTTTCAGATATTATGTTCTGGCTCTCGGAAATGCTTTAAATGAAAAAAATATTAATGATATTGAGATTCTGGCAACTAAACCTGATCTAAAATCAGAAGATTTATTATTTCTTTCAGCAGCATTGTTAGAAGTTGGAAAAACTTATAAGGCAGAAAAAATATTTAACGAGGTTTTGAAAAAGAAACCATCCGAGCAAAGAACCCTTTCCTATGATTTTTATTCGCAACTAAGAGAAATTGCCATTCGCTTATATTTAGCAGAAAAAATGTACCCCGGTTCCAAAGAGAATGAAAAATTAACAGTTACGCTAATTAATAATTTATCAAGAGAAAGTTGGCTTTATTCAACACAGGAATTGGCTTGGGCAATTTTAGCATTAAGCCAAAGAATAAGAAATTTTCATTATGCTAAAGATTTTTCAGCCACTCTGAATGTAAATGGGAAAGAATATAAATGGGCAAAAAATAAATGGGGGCTTTCATATAATATGAATATAAATAAAAATGTTGATGAGTTTTACATAGATGTGAAAGCTGAAGGAGGACTATATCTTTATTTATCTATAAGTGGCTTTAAAGAAAGGGGTACTTTTAATGCCTATTCAGATAAATTAAATATTCTTAGAAAATATTATAATTATCAAGGAAAAGAATTGAATCGATTTAATCAAAAGGATTTGATAATTATTCAATTGCAGATAAATAATTTAGCGGGCACCAATCTTGATAATGTAGCAATTTCAGATTATTTACCGGCTGGTTTTGAAATAGAGAATCCGAGATTATCTTCAGAGAATTTGCCTACTTGGGTAAATAAGGATAGTTTGCTATCAGTTGATTATGTTGATTATCGAGATGATAGAATAAACATCTTCGGTAATTTATCTCCAGGCTTTAATTATTTTTATTATGTAGCCAGAGCTACATTGCAGGGTCAATACTTTATACCACCTGCTGAAGCAGTAGTGATGTATGAGCCAGAATTAAAAACTAATACTTCGCCTCTTCAAGCTTTTATTAAATAATTATTGCTATGAGAATCATCACAAAAATTGTATTTAAATATATGATAAGGATAATAGTATTTTCCTTAATTATTATAATATTTTGGGTGATATTTCTTTTGCCATTACCCAAAAAATTGAATAAAGATTATTCCGTTGTCATTAAATACGATGATAATTCAATAATGAGAATCTATAAGACATCCGATGATTCTTTTAGGATTTATACAAAATTAGAAGAGATAGACCAAAGATTAATTGCTTCTGTTTTATGCTATGAAGATAAATATTTTTATTATCATCCGGGGGTTAATCCATTCTCATTAATGAGAGCACTTTATCAGAATATTAAAGCAAGAAAAATTGTTGCTGGCGGCTCCACTTTATCTATGCAATTAGCTCGTATTATTGAACCAAAGCCGAGAACAATAAAATCTAAATTGATTGAGATCTTCAGAGCCATCCAATTTGAAATAAAGTTAGGCAAAAAAGAAATATTGCAAAATTATTTAAATTTAGCACCTTATGGAGGTAATTTTTATGGCATCGGTGCAGCTGCTTTAATTTATTTCAGAAAGACCCCTGAGAAATTATCTCCTGCCGAAATTGCTTATTTATTATCCTTGCCTCAATCACCCACGCTTCGTAAAGCTAATAAGCAAAATTTCGCCTCTATAAAAAAGGCAAGAGATCAAGCTCTAAAAAGAATGAAGGAATGTAAATTAATAACTAAAAATGAATATGTTGAAGGAATTAATTCAGCTGTTCCAACTCAAATTTTCGATTTACCTTTATCAGCACCTTCGGCTGCTGATTTTGTCCGAATATATGCAGAAAGGAATAAAGAAAAATCTTATAATTTTGTTTCTACAATAAATAAGAATATTCAAAGAACAGCTGAATCAATCTTAAGAAATTATAAAGCATTTTTGGAGCAAAATGGTGCTTCGCAAGCTTCAGCAGTAGTTATAAGAAATGATACCAGAGAAGTAGTGGCTTTAGTTGGTTCATTAAATTATTGGGACAAACTAAACGATGGACAGGTATTGGGTTTTTGGTCTTATCGTTCTCCCGGCTCCGCTTTGAAACCATTTCTTTATGCATATTCTTTGGAGAAAGGCTTAATTACAACAGATATGCTAATTGAAGATGCCCCATTTCAATTCAGCGGATTTCGTCCTAAAAATTTTAATGAAAATTGGCAAGGCTTAGTGCGTGCAGAAGATGCATTAGCTCAATCTTTAAACATGCCATTTATTCATATTTTACGAAAGGCAAGGATTAAAAATTTTTTGGCTTTATTAGATAAAGCCAAATTAAATTATCCCAAAGATATTTCTTATGGTTTATCTGTGATTACTGGTTCAATAGAAGTCCGCCTTTTAGAATTGACGAATCTATATGTGAGTTTAGCTCGATATGGGAATCATGGTAATTTTAGAATCCTAAAAGGAGAACAATTGCGAGAGTATAAATTATTTAGCAGTGGCTCTGCTGAATTAGTTAGAAAAGCGCTAAAGATTAGAAATAGACCGGATGCACCTAATCTTCGGGATTTTATAAAATTTCCGAAGCAGGTTTATTGGAAGACAGGGACTTCTTGGGGCAGAAGAGATGCTTGGAGTATAGGATGGATTGATAATTATACCGTCGGTATATGGGTTGGTAATTTTTCGGGAAAATCTTCAAAAGATATTGTAGGAGCTACATTAGCTGCTCCTATAATGTTTGACCTTTTGCAAGCTTTACCAAAAAGCAAAAATTTCACTCCAATTCCTTCAGATAGGGATTTGATTAGAATTTCAGTCTGTGAATTTTCCGGATATCGTCCATCATCATCCTGCCCCTCAAGGAAATATATCTATGCTTTAAAATTTGCCATCCCACAAAAGGTCTGTCCTTTCCATAAAAAATTTATTGTTGAAAAAGATAGAGGATATTTAGCTTGTCCTTATAAGCATTATCAACCTAATGAACTTGAAGAAAAGTCTTTCTTGATTTTACCGACTATTGTAGCTAAAATACTAAATAAGAAGGATACATATCCTATTGTATCGCATGATTGTCCGTCAATTAATTATTCAGAAAATCTGAGGATAATTTATCCCAGCGATGGCGAAACATACTTAACTAATATCGGAATAAAATTATCTACTAAGATACCATTGTTAGCATATAGTTCTTCTTTAGAAAATCTAATTAATTGGTTCGTGAATGGAAAATATGTTGGCAAAACTTATTCAGGCGATATTTTATTCATTGAACCTTTCCCCGGTAATTTGAAAATAATAGCTGTTGATTCGCAAGGTAATACTTCTCAAGTTAGAATAAATGTTGAATCAAGCAAAATGATACAATAATTAGAACTTGCTTTAAAATTAAAACCACGGGATTACACAAGATTAACACAAGATTAAAAGTAGATATGATTAGCATGAAAGAAATCTTGTGATAATCTGTGTTAATCTTGTGGTTTAATATAGAAACCATGGGATTACACAAGATTAACACAAGATAAAGTTAATGTGCTGCTTACCATTAATATTGCTTTGTGTTCTTTGTGCCTTCTTTGTGGTTTATTTTATTGCAATTGATATAAAATTAAATGTTATGAATGAAAATAATTCTACCAATTCTTTAATCATATATTCCATAGGGCATTCAAATCATACTTTGGAATATTTTATTTCATTGCTGCAAAAATATAATATTGAAGCAGTTGCAGACATTAGAAGGTTTCCAAAATCTAAGAAGTTTCCTCATTTTAGAAAAGAAAATCTTGAAGCAGAGCTAAATAAGAATAAAATAGAATATTATTGGTTAGGATATGAATTAGGAGGT
This sequence comes from uncultured Acidobacteriota bacterium, assembly GCA_964423235.1. GTDB lineage: Bacteria > Acidobacteriota > HRBIN11 > MFGW01 > MFGW01 > CAYREJ01. The sequence continues at coordinate 9,550 of CAYREJ010000011.1, forward strand.
TTTAGAAAATCTCAAAAAGGTGAAGGAGCTTTTTCGGGATATAAAAAACATATGAAGACTGAATTATTTAGAAAAGGAGAAGAGATGCTAATAGAAATAGCATCCAAAAAGAGAACTGCTTTTATGTGCGCAGAAAGTTTATATTTTAGATGTCATAGATTATTATTGAGTGAAGCTCTATTGGAAAAAGGATGTACGGTTATTCATATTAATAGGGATGGAAAAGCAAAAATCTTTCGCAAACCTGAGAAGTAAGAAGTGAGCTTCTTTAGTTCTATTATTATCCATAGGATTAAAAGCAATAAAAAAATGCTTATATTTTTTAACCACAAAGGGCACAAAGTTATCACAAAGCACACAAAGTTTTTCCTATAAAATTTATTTTTTTTTGTGATCTTTGTGCCTTCTTTGTGATCTTTGTGGTTTCTATTTTTTTTTCAATTGGATTTGCTTTTAGCATTTGGAATAAATTGACTATTTACAGTTCTAATGAGGAATTTTGGTTTAATGAAGCATGGTTATTAAGCGGGTTTGATTTTAAGGGTTTTGTTAAATTATTGAAAGAAGGGACAATTCTTGTTGATATAAGAATTGGACAGTATAAAGATGGAAGAACTCATGATCATGGCACAGGCTTTAGAGTTTTTCCAGCTAAACTGGATTTATGTTTCAGCTACAGACAGAGAATAATTTAATGCAAATAAAAGAAATCAAAATGATGCAAATTCTGTAAGACATTCTTTTCTCCATATGATATTATACATTTTCATTAGCGGGGATGAAAAATTTTTTAATGAATGATTACTAATTATAAATTTGACAAAGGGAAAAATAAAAGATAAAATCTTATTAAAATTTTGATTTAAGGTGTGAGATATGGAAAATCAAATGAATTCATTCAAAATAAATGATACTTTAATATTACAAAAGCTTTTGATGACTGATGAATTAACGAATGCATATAACAGAAGATATTTTCGCCAATACTTGGATGAATTAAAAAAAGAGGAATTGCAAAAGGAAATAAAGTTTGCTCTTTTATTTTTGGATATAGATAGGTTTAAAGAATTCAATGATAATTATGGTCATTCTTGTGGAGATAAAGTTCTAATAGAGGTAGCGAAGATACTATTTAAGACTGTGGCTGACAAAGGAAAGGTATTTAGGTATGCGGGAGATGAATTTACAATAATATTGCCGGATCATAATGAAGAAGAAGCTAAAAGAATGTGCAAAAAAATTCAAGATTCTATAAAGAAAGAATTTCCTTATGAAGAATTCCCTTATAAAATTTCGCCAGTAAGTTTAAGTATTGGATATTCATTTTATCCTGAGGAAGGAAATACATTTTCTCAAGTATTAGATATAGCTGATAGAGCTTTATATTATGCGAAGAGGGAAGGGGGAGATTGTTTTTTTAGTAATCAGGATTTAAGAAATAATTTACAAAAAATTATTTCTGAGTGGCCGCCGATTGTTTATTGTAAAGAATTAGTTGGAAGGGCTAAAGAAATTAATTATTTGAGGGAACTTGTTTTATATTCCAGAAATGGCAAGGGGCAGTTGATATTGATAGAAGGGGAAGCAGGAGTAGGGAAGTCAAGACTGATAAGGCATTTTGCCAATAGTTTAAGAGTAGGTGATTATAATATTATTATAGGGGAATGTAATCAAAGTTCAGTGCTTATCCCTTATCATCCCTTTAAAGTAGGGTTAAGTCATGCTTTTGAAGCAAAAGATGCAAGGATGTTAAAATGCTTTAGAGAATTAGAATTAGCTTATAAAAGGGAATTGATAAAATTTATACCTCCTTTTGAAAGGTATGATCCTACTATTGAATTACCGAAAGATCAAAATATTGATAGATTCTTGCTTTATCAAAGTATAATGAATTTATTATCCTCTATGGCGAAGCATCTTCCTATCGTGTTAATTTTAGATGATATACATTGGGCAGATGAATCGTCTCTCCATCTATTAGCTTATTTAGCGAAACAAATTGAAAATGAAAGAATTATGATTTGCACTTGTTTTAGAGAAGAGGAGGCGCCGGATTCGAATTTTTACCATGTGATGCAGACTATGAGCAGAGATAAAAAAATTCATCACTTAAAATTAGAAAGATTAGATGAGAATTCAGTTAGAATAATGATTGATAAAATATTCGATCCTTATGAGATTCCTGATGAATTTAAAATATGGGTGTACCAAGAATCAGAAGGAAATCCTTTTTATATAGAGGAAATAATAAAATCTTTATTGGATGAAGGAAAGATATATAGAAAGAATTCCAAAATTATAGTAGAGGATTACATTAAATTTAGCTTACCTCGCACGATAAGGGAATTGATCTTAAGAAGGATTTTGAAGTTAAGCCCCAATGAGCAAAGAATATTAGGATATGCTTCAATCATTGGGCAGGAATTCAGTGTAGATTTATTATCAAAATTGATGGAGGAAGATGAATCTTATATATTGGATGTTTTAGATAGAGCTCGTAAAGCTTTTCTAATTAGAGAAGTAATAGAAGAGAGCGGAGAAAGGTATGCTTTTTATCATAATAAAATACGAGAAGCAATTTATTATGAAATGGGGTTTATTAAAAGGAAAAAATTGCATCAAAGGATAGGCGAAATGATAGAAAAAATTTCTAAAGATAATTTAAAAGAGGTAGCTGAGGTTCTTGCTTATCATTATAGTAAAGCTCAACTTTATGATAAAGCTTATGAATATTCTCTAATTTCAGCTGAAAAATCTATAGCTTTAGAAGCTTTTCAACAATCAATCTTATATTTGGAAAGATGTTTATCTTATAAAGATTTTGTTCCTCTTAATGAAGACCAAGTTGAAGAAATAAAAAGTAAGATTGAATTTTTGAAGAATAAATTGTAATATTTAATTTTAAAATTTTTAAGATTGATTTTCTTGGACTTTATAAAAAAATTGAACAATTATGATATAATGGTGAATTTAAAAAATGAAAGATATAAGGTACCACAATATAATATCTCCTAAAATAGAATATTATGCTACCATAGCTGGATACAATATTTCTTCTATAGTATTTTTTGAGAAATTAAAAAAAGGAGAAAAATATTGTGATCATTTTTTTGCAGCCGGCAATGAGATTTTATTTGAAGAGAAAGGGATGAGATTTTATGGGACTGGTGGGGGTCTATGCGAGTATATGTTTGGTGTTGACCAGCCATTACCTGACTTAATAAGAAAAGATGTCTTGAATAGATTAATTATTTTTGGAGCTTTTCATTCTATGCTTTATGATAAGATAATATTTACCGATGAAGTAAAAGGATATATAGATTATGAAGATATATTTTTAAAAGGGCATGCGGTAAATAACTATTATTTTTTCTTCCAATCAGATTATAAAGGGACGATGAGAGCTCGGCAAGAAGCTATATGTAAAGCGATAGGAAAAATTTTAAAAAGGTCTAAATGGGTAGGATTAGCTAATGATGAAGAGTTAGCTTATGAAATTTTAGATAATCTAAAAGAGAAGAAGACCACATTATTGTTAATAAGAGTAAAGAATATTGATAATGAAGAGTATTATGATTTATTTAAGAATTTTTATAAGAAATCCAAGAGTATATCTCCGGAAGCGGAGAAGATATTAGAGGAATTTGCTAATCAGAACGATATTCCTCAGTATCAAAGGGAAAGAATTCAAATAGATGTAATATATAAACATGAGGAACATAAGCATATAGTTGATGAATATAAGGATATATTAATTGAAGGGCAGAAAAAAGGATTGACAGATTTTCAAAAAGCTCGTTTAAAGAGGTTAAGAGCCTTGAGCATGAGGAATAATATTCCGAGTAGTCTATTTGATACTTTAGACGAATTATTGCTTGAGAGTAAAGAAGCTATTGAAATTTATGAACCTGATTATTTAAGAGAAAGCAGAATAATTTTAGAAAGTATATTTATACATTCAGAAGGAATTGAGAGCCAAGTAACGAAAGAAGATTTGCAAAAATTATTATTAGCAAAGAAAGTAGCTGTTCAATTAAGAAGCAATAGTTTTGAAGAAATGCTTTTAGAGATAGGGAGATTATGCGATGAAAGTATAAGAGATAGAAATGATTATAGACCTTTAGAGAATTTTAGTTATATAATAGCTTATTTTGATAGATTTGATTCTTGTGCTAATTTTATTAACAGAATAGCTTTTATGCAAGGAGTTAAAGTTTCTGAAGATACATTGAGAAGTTTATTTGGCAGTATGAAAGAATTTAATAAAATTGCTGATAATCTTTTCTCAAAATTATTTATCAATGATTTATTAAAAGATAAGTATCTTTCTAAATTTGGGTATAGAAAAATTAAGCTTCTACAAGAAGGATTTAATAAAATTTTATTGAATGAAATGTCATTAGGTGAATTAACAGCTGAAATTAATTTAATTGCAAAGGAAGAATATTTATATTATGAGATGCATAAATATTTAAGGCAAAGGATTCCAAACTATTATTGGGACTTATCATCTAAAAAGGAGATAGCTATTTTTCAAAATGAATTATTTGATTATTTGAGAAGCAATAATTTTCAAGGAGAGGAAGATTTTATAAAAGTTGTTTTTGATAAGGTAATTTTTGATTTAAAGAAAGAATCTTTTTATGTAAGGAATATATTGCCAAAAGTTATAACGAATCACGATATAAAATTACGAGAAGATTTTATTGAGAACAGCGGGATGGATAGATTTATAATAGAAGAATTGGAAAGGAAATATTTGGAGATGCAGGAAATGGATGTCTCTTATATAGAATGGGAATTAGGAATTAGTAATTAAAACAATTTAATAAATTAGAAGCTAATATAAAGGAGAGGAAGTTTGTGAAAGAATTAATTATATTTATTTATTTTTTTATTTTATTCATATTAACGCTCTATGCTTTTCATCGGTATATATTAGTTTATTTATTTCAAAAATATAAGGATAAGGATCTCAAACCAAAGGAAGAATTTAAAACATTACCTTTTGTAACGGTTCAATTGCCTATTTATAATGAAATTTATGTTGTAGAGAGGCTTTTGGATGCGGTTTCAAAATTAATTTATCCGAAAAATAGATTACAAATTCAAATTTTAGATGATTCAACGGATGAGACTTCGATTTTATTAAATAGATTAAAAGAAGATTTAATAAGAAAAGGTTTTGATGTAGAATACTTGCATAGGAGTAGTAGAGCAGGATATAAAGCGGGTGCTTTGCAAGAGGGATTAAAAAGTGCAAAAGGGGAGTTTATAGCTATATTTGATGCTGATTTTGTTCCATCGGCTGATTTTTTAATGAAATTAATACATTATTTTACTGATTCGAAAGTAGCAGTGGTTCAAGCGAGGTGGGGGCATATAAATAGTGATTATTCTTTATTAACTAAGATTCAATCAATTATGCTGAATGGACATTTTATAGTAGAGCATATCGCAAGAAATAGGTCCGGAAGATTTTTAAATTTTAATGGAACGGCTGGTATATGGAGAAAAGAGGCTATTATTAATTCAGGGGGATGGCATTCAAATACATTAACCGAAGATTTAGATTTGAGTTATAGGGCTCAAATGTTGGGATGGAAATTTATTTATGTTCCGGAAGTAATTTGCAATGCAGAATTACCAGTAGAAATAGATGCTTTTAAAGTGCAGCAGTATAGATGGGCAAAAGGCTCAATTCAAACAACTAAGAAGCTTCTTGTGCCTTTTTTGAAGAGCAATTTACCTTGGTGGATTAAAATTGAAGGTTTCTTTCACTTGACGGCTAATATTTCTTATTCTTTAATGTTATTCTTGTCAATTTTGATGTTTCCTTCTATGTTATTAAGGTTTAACCTCGGATGGTACAATATGATATTTTTAGATTTGCCAATTTTTTGTCTTGCAACTTTCTCAATTGGCATATTTTATATTTATGCCGAGAAAGAAATTAATCCGGATTGGAAAAAGAGCTTAAAATACCTTCCAGCCTTGATGGGATTAGGATATGGTTTATGTATTAATAATGCGAAAGCAGTTCTTGAAGGGTTGCTAAATAAAGAATCAGAGTTTGTAAGGACTCCCAAATATAGCATTAAGGATAATAAAGATAAACCACTCGGAAGAAAATATAGAAGCAAAAGCGGTTTTAAAAATAGCTGGGAATTATTTTTTGGTCTTTATTACGCTTATACCATATATTTCTGCTTTGATTATGATTTAATTATTGCTATACCATTCCTTTTAATGTTTGCATTTGGATTTTTATATATTAGTTTATATTCTTTATGGCAAAAGAAAGATTATTGGTTTGTAAATCTAATAAAGACTGTTATTCAAAATCCTTAATTGGAGAAGAAGAAAAGAGGCTAAAATTATGATGATAAAAACCAATAAAATTTTTTAAGAAGTGTGTGTAATATGGGAGAAAAAATAAAAATAAAAAAGATAATTCCGGAAGCAGTTATTGAAGAAGGAATTATAGAAATTTATGGTGAAGGATTTGACTTAGAGGATTATGCTTCTAATATAGTAATGATTGATAGTACCAAAGCGCGGATTTTATTATTAAGTGAAGAGAAAATTATTGTTCGGGTTCCACAAGGTATTAATGGAGGGGAAGTAATGGTTAAAAGAAGTGGTATCGGAGAAGATTATTACAAAATTATAGTTGGTCTTAAATTAGCTGATGATATTCATTCTGTTGATAATCCGGTTATTGATAAAGAAGGAAATTGGTATGTTACTTTTAGCGGAAGGAGGGATGAGGTTCCTCCTGTTTCTATTTTTAAAATAACTCCTAAAGGTATTATTATGCCTTATATTAAGAATATAAAGAATGCTACATCTATGGCTTTTGATAGCAAAGGGACAATGTATGTTTCGAGTAGATTTGAAGGGGTAGTTTATAAAGTGAATTCTCCTGATGATATAGTAGTATTTGCTGAAAATTTAGGCGTTCCTACTGGCATTGCGATAAATAAAAATGATTATGTATTTGTAGGAGATAGAACAGGGCGGATATTTAAGATCTCGCCGGAAGGGGAAGTATCATTATTTGCTGATTTGCCGGAAAGTTTAATAGCATACCATTTAGCTTTTGATCCGGATGATAATTTGTTCGTTTCAATCCCGGGTATCTCCTCATTGGGTTATATATATATGATTGATCAATTTGGTAAAGCCGTATTATTTTATGGCGGCTTCGGAAGACCCCAAGGAATTGCTTTTGATAAAAAAGGTAATTTATACATTTGCGAAAGCAAAGTGGGAGATAGCTCTTTATGGTGTTTAAATACTAATGGTGAGCTCACTAAAATTGTTTCTGCTTCTTCATTAGTTGGTATCGCTTTTGACCGAAGAGGGAATGTTGGCTTAACTACTTCATATGCTCTTTATAAATTGCCTTTGAATATTTATTAAAGTAATTTTGGTATTATGTTAATTTCCTTAATTGTCTTCCTCCTTAATGAAAAAATCTGATATTAAAATATTATTACTGTTACTTTTACTAATATCAGCTGCCTCATTACTTTTCTTCTCATATAAATTTTTTGCATTCGATTGCAAAAGTATGGTTCATAATTTATTTATACAATATAAAAGATATTCCATTTATAGGAGATTGAATGACTATTAACAATGCGGATTATAATTTGAATGAAGATTATAAAGATCAAATGAGATTATGGATTGAAGGAAAGTATCATCAGTGGATAATTAATAAAAAAGATATGATTAAAAATAATTATCCTTTAATTATTTTTTTCCCAAGACTAAATTATAATTAAAGAATGAATTTAGATAGAATTAAAAAGAAATTAAAAAAGGTTCCGGATGCACCCGGCATTTACTTATTTAAAAACAAAAAGAATAAAATAATTTATGTTGGGAAGGCAGCGTCCCTAAAGAAAAGATTAGCTTCATATTTTTCTAAAGGAAAGACTGGGAGTTATCTCATTGACTATTTAATAAAAGAAATCGATAATTTTGATTACATTCTTGCTGATTCTCCTTCAGAGGCATTGATTTTAGAAAATCAATGGATAAAACAAAACCAACCCAAATATAATATTTTGTTGAAAGATGATAAAACTTATCCTTACATTAAAATAACCATTAAAGATGACTTTCCCAGAGCTTTCATAACAAGGAAGATATATAAAGATGGTGCATTATATTATGGTCCTTTTACTCCTGCTTCAAAAGCGAGGAGATTATTATTAATGGTTTATAAATTTTTTAAGATAAGGCAATGCAAAATAAAGATACCAGGCAACGAACGAAAGGTTTGTATGCTCTATTATATAAAAAGATGTTCCGGACCTTGTGAAGGTTTGATTGATAAAAATGAATATATGAATTCAGTAAAAGAAGCTAAATTATTTTTGGAAGGGAAAAATGATGAAGTCAAAGAGTATTTAAAGAAACAAATGAAATTCTATGCTGATAATCTTCAATTTGAGATTGCTGCTGATTATAGAGATTCTATTGCAATGCTTGAGGAGATGGATAGTAAACCAAAAATATTTTCTGACAAGTTAGAAGATTCCGATATTTTAGGTATTTATATAGATTCTAACATTGTTTCTGTAAATATTTTTCAAATGAGAAAGGGATTTATTGTAGGAAGAAAAGAATATTATTTTAAAGATAAAGTATGGGAAAATGAAGAAGATTTAATAAGCGGGATAATTATGCAATATTACTCTAACAATTTTGATGTACCGAATATTATATATATACCAAAGGATTTTCAGGAGAAACAAATTATAGAAGAATGGTTTAAAAAGCATAGAAAGATTAGCTTAAAGTTAATTTATCCTAAGAGCGGACTTAAAAATAAATTAATAGAATTTGCTAATAAGAATGCTAAGAATACATACTATTTAACCAGGAAAGATAGTAAGGAAGAGGATATTGCCCTAATGGAAGAGATAAAGAATATTTTTAAATTACCAACACTACCTAATCGCATTGAAGCTATTGATATTTCTCATATTTATGGTAAGTTTACAGTAGGAGCGCTGGTAGTATTTGATAATTTAAAATTTAATAAAAGCGAATATAGAAGATATAAATTAAGCAATGTAAAAAGAATAGATGATTATTTTTGCATTAAAAAAGTTTTTGAGAGGAGAATAAAGAGGTTATTGAAAGAAGGGAAGAACTTGCCTGACTTAGTAGTAATAGATGGTGGAAAAGGACAATTAAATATAATAGAAAAGGTTATTAAGAAATTTAAAGTTAATATACCAGCTATAAGCATAGCAAAGGAGAATGAAGAAATATATTTGCCGGGTAGAGATTCGCCTGTTATTTTGCAGCGGAATTCAGAAGTTCTCAAAGTTGTACAGAGAATAAGAGATGAGGCTCATCGTTTTGCTATTTCTTATCATAAGAATTTGAGATCAAAATTTCAAAAAAAATCAATTCTTGATTCAATCAAAGGAATTGGAGAAAAAAGAAAAAAATTACTCTTAAATTATTTTAAATCAGTAGAAAATTTAAGAAAAGCTCCTATAGAAGAAGTAAGCAAGTTAGTAGGTAAGAAATTAGCAGAGAAAATCATTTCTTATTTATGAAATTTTGCAGTATGATATTAGAGGTAGATTATGTCAGTTAGTAATCATTTAAAATCATCAAAGAGAATAATTTCTGAGGTATCAAAAATAATTGAGGAATCTGCAACAGTAAAATCTTTTTTAAATGAGAATACTTTATATTTAATTAAAAATTATTTAAATGCGAAGAATATGTGTATTATTTTGAAAGAAAACAATAGAATATCTTTGTATGGCAGCGAAGATGATTTAAAAGATTTTTTGTCAATATATTCAAAAGAGGATTTATTTACCAAAAGTGTTATAAATAGAAAAGATAAAATTTCAAAATTGCTATCTGATGATTATTTAATGGAATCTTTTCCCTTAAAGTTTAATAAAGAAACCATAGGGCATTTATATATAGCGTTTCAAAAAAATAATGCAAAGAGAATAGCAAGGAAGTTTGTTGTCATAAATGAATTAATATCTAAGGCTTTAGATAAATTTTTATCTGCTGATAGTAAGGAGAGAGAAATAGATATTCTTATTAATTATATAAATGAAATAAATTCAGAGCTTAAATCATTGGATTCGTTTACGGAAGCGGCGAGAAGGATCTTTTTATTTTTAGAAAGGATATTTCAGAGGAAAATATTGGTAGGCGTGAGGGAAGACAATAAGAAGTATTTAAAGGCAAATTTTAAAATAAGCAATTCTAAAGCGAATTTTTATTTATTAAGTTATGAAAAAGAAACAAATAAATATATTAAATTAGAAGGTTTAAACAATGAAGATTTTAAATTAACTATTATAATATTCAAAAATAATGATAGAGACAATATTAGGAGAGATGATTTTTTTCTAAAAATCTTGATTAATGAAATTGAGGCTTCTTTAGAGAGGATTTTATTGATAGAAAAAGTTTGCAAGGCTAAGAGAGAATGGGAGGAGATATTTGATTCTATCAAAGATTCCATTTGCGTAATAAATAGAGAAGGAAAAATTGTAAGAGCGAATAAAGCAGCTGCTAATTTATTTAAAAAATCATTCAAAGACTTTATAGGAACAAGCTATGAAAAATTATTTTATCAAGAATTTAATCCCAAAATAGGAAAGGCAGTAGAAAGTAACCAAGCATTAAATGATGAGATTTATGTTAGGAGCCAAAGCAAAGTATTTAATTTAAATATATTTCCAATTAAGAAGCAAAATTCTTCTTTAATGACTTATGGTGTAATAATAAGCGATATAACTGAAAAGAAAATTCTTCAAGAGCAATTATTGCAAGCGTCTAAGCTAATTTCAGTAGGTCAATTATCCGCTGGATTTGCTCATGAGATTAATAATCCTTTGACGCTGATAATTGGATTAGCAGATCTATGGTTAGAAAAAAATTTACGCTATCTAATGAAAGAAGAGAATATAAAATCATTGCAGGAAGATTTAGTAAGGATTGAGAAAGCTGCGCTGCAAGCTTCAGATATAATTAAAAAATTATTACAATATACTAAATACAGAGAAGCTGAGGATAAGACGGAAATTAATGTAAATGATGTAGTAAAAGAATCAGTAGATATGGTAAAAAAAATATATGAAGTAAGTGGAATCAGAATAAATTTGGATTTAGGGAGAAATTTACCACCCATAAGAGTTAATAGAGCAGCTTTGAGTCAGGCAATTATTAATATAATGGAAAATGCAAAGGATGCAATCTTAGAGTACCAGAAGGGTTCAAAAATAGAAATAAGAACGAATAAAAAGGATGATAAAATTTCTTTAGAAATTGAAGATGATGGTCCTGGTATAGACCCAAAGATAAAATCAATGATATTTGAACCCTTTTTTACAACAAAAGCACCTGGGAAAGGAACAGGATTGGGCTTAACGATTTGTTTAAAAATGATACATGAAAATGGGGGGATAATATCAGTGGG
>CAYREJ010000012.1:0-20867 GCA_964423235.1 uncultured Acidobacteriota bacterium
CTTTGCAATTCCTTGCTTATCCGTATATTTTGCCTTTCCTCCTGACTGCAAGGTCCCAGCTGTAGTTGAAAATATAACAGGAACATTAGGCATCGGGGCTCCCGTTGTATCCAAAACCCTTGCTATTATCTCGCTTGTTCCGCCTCCCTTCGGCAATACTGAAGGGTTAGCTTGCAATTCAATACTTCCTAAACCTTCTGTTCCTACTGTTATATCCACAGATACCGCTTCAGCTCCTCCAGAAGATGCTGTTACTGTCGCTTTTCCACTCCTACTATCGCTTATAAATTTTGCCTTCGCTATTCCTCCCGTCGTCTCTACTTTGTATGGCTCGACTCTACCTATATTAACTGTGAAATATATTGTTGTTCCATCCGCTAAAGGAGCTCCACTTGCTCTCTGCCCTATTACTGTTATTTCCGATATCCCTCCATTAGGTGCTACTATATTCGGATTTGCTAATATCGTTAAAGTAGCTCCAGTAGGTGCTACAAAATCTACTTGCTTACATGAATATGCAAAAGTAAAAAGAATTATTACTAATAAAACTCTCTTCATGTTTTTTCTTTTTTTAATCTTTATTGACGAATTCTCTTTTATCATTGTCTAATTTATTCTATTTAAATTTTTAGTTAGTGTCAAATGAGCCTATGTGAATGGCAAAGAAAAATTCACCACAGAGACACAGAAAACGCAGAGAAAAAACTGTCTCTGTGAGCTCTGTGACTCTGTGGTGAAATATAAAAAAGATACGGGGTCTGTATGATCCAAATTTTTTTTTAATCAGACCATTATAATGCTAATGAGCTTCAGGCATAAAGCCAGTTCTCATAATATCAAAGAACGCAAAGGTAATTAGTCAGTTTTCTGCAAAATTATTGCTTTGAGGGTCCCTTATTCAATTTATTGCTTATATTTTTTAACCACAAAGGACACAAAGTTATCACAAAGCACACAAAGTTTTTCTTATAAAATTTATCTTTCTTTGTGATCTTTGTGCCTTCTTTGTGGTTTCTAATTTTTTTGCCATTGGATTTGCTTTTAGCATTAGGAATAAAGTGACTATTTACATACAAGGAGATTGAAAAAGGGGAACCAATAGTTTATAATAAGATATTCAAAGAAAGGAGAGGTGTCCGAGAGGTTTAAGGAGCACGCTTGGAAAGCGTGTGTATCGTGATGAACGATACCGTGGGTTCGAATCCCACCTTCTCCGCCATAGTGAATAAGTTCTATTAAAAATTTGGAATGGTTATGCTAGACGGGGAGGTAGCGGTGCCCTGAACCTGAGATCCGCTATAGCAGGGTCGAATTCCTTTTTGAGATGGAATTCTTATGAATATTATTGAGGCAGAAGGCTGGATTTGGGTCCTGTGCAATGTAAGTTTGCTGAACCCCGCCAGGTCTGGAAAGAAGCAACGGTAGGCAAAATTTTACATGTGCCGCAGCAAACCTAAATTATCGCTTCTGCTAAGATAATTTCATTAAGGTTTCACGAGAAAAGGTGCATAACCATTCCTTTTATGATCTTTGTCGGAGAAATAATATGTTAGTTTTAGCAAGAAAATGGAGACCCAAGAATTTCGATGAAGTAGCTGGTCAAGATGCTATTGTAAGAACTATAAAGAATTCAATTCAATATGATCAAGTAGCTCAAGCATATTTATTTTCCGGACCCCGCGGTTCTGGCAAGACTACAATGGCTCGTTTATTAGCTAAAGCAATGAATTGCATAAAAGGTCCAACTATTAATCCTTGTAATGAATGCTCTTCTTGTAAAGAAATTGCTTTATCAACTTCTATGGATGTTATAGAAATTGACGGAGCTTCAAATAGAGGCATAGATGAAGTTCGAGAATTAAGAGAATTAGCTAAATATCGTCCCAGTAGGGATAAGTATAAAATTATAATTATTGATGAAGTTCATATGCTTACTACTGAAGCTTTTAATGCTTTATTGAAAATTTTAGAGGAGCCCCCTCCTCATATCATATTTATATTTGCGACCACTGAATTAAGAAAAGTGCCTAACACTATCACTTCTCGTTGTTTGGGATTTGAATTTAGAAGATTAAGTCAAAAGGATATAAGAGAAAGACTAAATTATATAATTAAAGAAGAGGGGATTCAAATAACTGAAGGGGCTCTATCAATGCTTGTGCGAGCAGCTGAAGGTAGCTTAAGAGATGCACTAAGTATATTAGACCAATTAATTTCTTATTCTGGAAATAAAATAGACAGCAATCATATAATTGAATTATTGGGATTCCTCAGCACTGATTCAAGATTTGAATTGACCGACGGTATCATAGAAGGGAATTTAGAAAAGTCTATAAAAATCCTTCAAGATTTTTATGAAAAAGGCTATGATCCAAAAACCATTTATTACGATCTATGCGAACACTTCCATAATTTAATAATAATAAAAAATTGCCCAGATAGAATTAATATATTAGGAATGGATGATAATGAAAGCAATCTTTTTTTAAAGCAAGCCAAGAATATAGATTTACTTAGCTTAACGAGAATATTAAATATTTTGCTTAATTCAAATTATTATTTGCGACAATCTGACCATCCATTAATTTATTTAGAAATGGTTATAGCGAAGCTTTGCCAAATAAAATCTTTAGTGAAATTAGAGGATATTATAAGCAAAATAGAGATGATGGATAAACATTCTGATGATAGAAAAGTATCTAAATCTGCCGGATTACTTTTTGACGACTCCAATTTATTCCCTACTTCAAAAAAAAAGGCTAAATTAGAGGAAGTAAATCCTTTTGAAGAAAAAAAGATAATTATTAAAGTAAGTGAACACAAGGAAGAGTTAAATACTCAGAGTTCAGAAATAGAGCAAGGAGATATTAATGAAAAAATTTTGGAAAAAATTATGGAAATAAAGTCTCCGATAGGCGCTCTATTAAATTCAGCTAATAGAATAAAAATAGAAGGAGAAAACTTAGTTATAATGATTCATAAGAATGATGAAGTTATAAAATTTCAATTGGAGAAGGAGGATAATCAAAAAATAATTAAAGATGCTGTGAAGGAATTATTAGGATTTGAGCCAAAGATCCTAATAAGATATTCAGAGTCCAGAGGGCAAGTAAATAGTTCCGAAAAGATGCCTGAAAGAAAAGATAATTTTGAAGAAATAATAGAAAAAGAGCCGGCGATAAAAAAAGCCATAGAGATATTTAAGGGGACAATAATGAAAATAGAAGGCAGCTAAGGAAAAATTATTCTTTTGCTCTTGAATAATTTGGGCAATAAAGGTAAGAAAATGTGGAATTCTATAAACTTTATTAGGTGGGATTGGGTATTCTTCTGGCTCCTATCTCCTACATACTATTTAGTGGGCAGAATATAGTAGATAGAATATAGGTAGTGGGTATTCCTGCATGCTCTCTACCGCCTACTAACTTTGTGTGCTATGTAGTAAAAGAATAGAAGGCATAAATATGATAAAGGATCCTCAGAGGAATAATTTTTAATAAAAATGGCCAAATGCATTAGTCAGTATCTGGTCAATTTTTTACAAAATTATTGCTTTGAGACTACCTTATTCTATTTATAGCTTACATTTTTTAACCACAAAGGACACAAAGTTATCACAAAGCACACAAAGTTTTTCTTATAAAATATATCTTTATTTGTGATCTTTGTGGATTCTTTGTGGTTTATAATTTTTTTGTCATTGGCTTTTAGGATTTGGAGAAAACTGACTAATTACATTAATCATACTTTACAAAATAAACAAATATGTTTATTATATTAAGTATGCATTTTGAAGAAATTCGGCAAAGAGCAGAAAAAGAAAAAGTAAGTTTAAACCTTGTTTTCAAAGAATACATACAAGCTTTAATTCTTAATTTTTTATTTGAAGAAGATATGTTTAAGTATATTGTTTTGCAGGGCGGCACCGCGATAAAATTTTTCTATAAGGGTGTAAGATATTCTGATGATATAGACTTTGTTCTGCGGAATAAAAATACATATGCTTTTAATGAGATAAACAAAAAAATGAAGAAGATATCCGGCTTTATAGAAAGAAATATCCCTATTGTAAAAAAAAGTGAGTTCAGGATTCAAAAAGAAGATCCTCTTATTATTAGATACCTGCTTATTTCTGATATAGAGATATTAAAAATGAAGGATAGAACAAGGATTGAAATTGGGCTTGTACCTTCATATAGCTATCAGATATGTTTTTTGAAAACAGAATATCTACCTTTTTCCGCTGCAGTGGCTGTTGAGACATCTGAAGAAATACTTTCTGACAAGGTCGTTGCTTTTGGCGGAAGAAATTATCTCAAGGGAAGAGATATATGGGATATGTATTTTTTGAGGAAAAATTTTGAGATTGCACAAATAAAAAGAGTGAATGAATTGGTTGACAAAAAAATTGATGATTATTTGATAGGAAGAAAGAGATTCAGAGTTGCATTTAAAAATAATCTTTTATTGCTGCAACAGAAAGGAGAAAAGATTATGATAGAGGAGATGGAAAAATACCTGCCTATAACTTATAGAGAGATATTTAAAAGGCAGTATCCTTCTATATGTGAAGACATCTTTAATTTTTTATCAGAGATGATAATATGAAAATAACCGACTGGCTAAAGCTTTTTAAAGAAAATATAGATATAAAAGTATTTCATATTAAACATATGCATCTTCTTACACAGATGCCTATGGCTTCACTGAGAACTTCTCTATGCAGATTGGTAAGAAAAGGGTGCGTAAAAAGAATTTGCAAGGGATATTATGCCAACCCTTTCAATATCCCTTCACTGGAAGAAATTGCCTCTTGCATTTATTATCCTTCATATATTTCTCTTGAATCAGCACTCTCTTACTGGGGAGTTATAAGTCAGATACCTAATGTTCTTACAATGATTACAATCAAATTGCCATTAAAAATAAAATCAAATTTTGGAGAAATAGAATACCATCAGATTAAAAAAGATTACTTCTGGGGTTTCATTAAAAAGGGCTACTTTTTTATTGCAGAGCCAGAAAAAGCTATTCTGGACTGTATTTATATTTATAAAACATTTGACCTTTCAGAAATTCGCACAGATATTTTGAAGAGAAGTAAACTAAAAAAATACGCAAAAAAGATGAAAATTAACTACGATTATCTTATCTTTGGCGAAACCTTTTAACATAATCATATGCGAAGGATTCTCCTTAAGATCATTCTCCTCTTTAATTAAATTAAAGCTTTCCTTCTAAAATAAAAAGAATACAGGGCGCTACAAACAACTTTCTCATATACATCTTTCTTAATAATAATATTATTTATTGTTTAAATTTTTATAATACTGAATGAGCTCATATTTCTATTAACAATAGCAGATTCTGCTATCTCTAATTATTATTTTCTTAAATAAATATAGAATTAATGCGAATGTTGAATTGAAAATTTGAGCGTTGTATAATGATGCTATGATTTTGGAAAAAAATAAACTCTCACTGTTATTATATAGCTCTTGAATAACAGGAAATGATGTGTTAGAATTTATGAGATTGGAAAGAAGTTATTATGCACGATAGATACACAGATAAAGCTTTAAGAGTAATACATTTTGCACGCTATGAGGCAGGATTAACAGGAAGCCCTTTAATAGAAGCAGAGCATCTTTTATTAGGATTAATAAGAGAGGGGAATAATGCAACGATAAGGATATTTCATCGTTGCAATGTAGACCCGGAGGAAATCAGAAGTGAATTAGAGATTCGGATGGGGATACGAGAAAAGATACCGCATAATGTAAGTCCGCCATTATCAATAAATGCAGAAAGGGCTTTGGATTATGCCTTAGAGGAAGCAGAAAATTTTGATCACAAGTATATAGGAACTGAACATATCTTATTAGGCATTTTAAGATTAGAAGATTCTTTAGCTTCAAGAATACTTAAAACTAACGGAATGACAATTAATAAAGTAAGAAACGAAATTATAAAGATATTCAATGAAAAACCGGCTTACAAAATAAAAGATACTCCTCATTTAAGAGAATATTGTAGAGATTTAAATGCTTATGCGGAGAAAAAACTATTAGACCCTCTAATTGGAAGGGATACTGAAATAAAAAGATTAATAAGCATATTATGCAGGCGGACTAAGAATAATCCCATTTTAGTTGGAGATTCAGGAGTTGGCAAATCAGCTATAATTGAAGGATTAGCACAGAGAATAGTTAATGGGGATGTCCCATATCAAATAGCGAAAAAGAGAATATTTTGTTTAGATATAGCAGCAGTAGTAGCTGGAACTAAGTATAGAGGACAATTTGAAGAACGTCTTAAAGCTATTATTAACGAAGCAATGGAAAACCCAGAAGTTATTTTATTTATAGATGAGATGCACACCTTAGTAGGAGCTGGTTCGGCAGAAGGTTCTTTAGATGCTGCGAATATTATGAAGCCTTATCTTTCTCGCCGAGAGCTTCAATGCATCGGAGCTACGACACCGACTGAATACAGAAAATACATAGAAAAAGATAAAGCTTTTGAAAGAAGATTTCAGCCCCTATTTATCTTTCCGCCTGATGAAGAATTAACGATAAATATTTTAAAAGGAATAAAAGATAAATATGAAGAATATCATCAAGTTATTTATACTCCTGAGATAATAAAAATAATAGTTCATCTATCAAATAAATATATACCTGAAAGAGTCTTGCCTGATAAAGCAATTGATTTAATGGATGAAGTAGGTTCTTACACAAAATTAACAAAATCTTCCAAAGATAGTTTTGAAGAAAACAGGATTAGTAAAAGTATTTCTGATTTTAGTTATGGCAAAAATATTGAGCTACTTGATTTTTTAAAGATCACAAGGGAGAAGCAGAAGGCGCCAATCGTTATAAAAGAAGAATATGTGAAAGAGGTAATTTCATATATGACGGGGATTCCTCTTTCAAATATAAAGGAAGAGGAGACGGAAAAATTAAAGAATTTAGAAGAAATCTTACAAAGGAATATTGTATCGCAAAGCCAAGCGATTTCAGCATTAGCAAAAGCAATAAGGCGGTCAAGAGTAGGATTAAAGAATCCTAATAGGCCAATAGGTTCGTTTATGTTCTTAGGACCGACTGGGGTTGGAAAAACTGAAATGGCAAGATGCTTAAGCAGGTATTTATTTGGTAGTGAGAAAGCAATGGTAAGATTTGATATGTCTGAATTTATGGAAAAACATTCAGTTTCCAAATTAATAGGTTCCCCTCCGGGCTATGTCGGATATGAAGAGGGGGGAATTCTTACAGAAAAAATAAGAAGGAATCCTTATTCTTTAATCTTGTTGGACGAAATTGAGAAAGCTCATCCTCAAATTTTTAATATTCTCCTTCAAATTTTTGATGACGGACATTTAATGGATTCTTTTGGAAATAGAATAGATTTTAAGAATACTATTATTATAATGACTTCTAACATAGGAGCCCGTTATATCGAAAGAAAATTTAAATTAGGATTCTACAAAGATAATGAAGAAAATGATTATGAATTAATAAAGGAAAAAGTTCTTAGTGAAGTCAAAAATACTTTTTCTCCAGAATTTATTAATAGGATTGATGATTTTATAGTTTTTCGTCCTTTGTCAGCAGAAGATCTGCTTAAAGTTTTAGAATTGATGATGGAGCAAATAAATAGAGAAGCTAATGATAAAAATATTTTTATTGAATTATCCGAGGAAGCTAAAAATTATATTATAAATATAGCTTGCAGAGAAAAAAAATATGGAGCCAGACCCTTAAGAAGGGCTTTACAAAAATATGTTGAAGAAGCTGTTGCTGATTTAATTGTGCAAGGAGATTATTATCCTCCATTTCATATAAAAATAGAATTAAGAAATGATAAATTGGAATATAATGTTGCTAATGAGAAGGTTTTAAAATGAAAAAAATTTTTGCATTATTTATATTCATAATTATAAATTTTAATGTTCTTTTTTCTCAACAAGATAATGTAATTAAAATTCAAGAAATAAGAATAGAGGGACGAAAGCATATCGCTTTACAAACTTATCAGTATTATATTCAAAGCAAAGTAGGGGAAATTTACGATGAAGAAAAATTAAAAAATGATTTTCATCGGTTATGGTCAACGGATTTACTATTAGATTTAAAAATAGAAGTTCAAGATGGACAAAATGGTAAGATTGTAATTTTTAAAGTAAAAGAAAAACCAAGAATAAAAGAAATTCTTTATGTTGGACAGAAAAAATTAAATATTTCAGACATAACGAAAAATTTAGAAGAGAAGAAAATTAATTTAAAAGCTGAAGATCCTTATGAACCTAATAAAGTTAAAGAAGTAGAAAAAGCTATTCTTCAATTATTAAAAGATAAAGGATACAGATTAGCAACAGTAAAATCGTCTGTTCAAGCATTACCAAATGATTATGTAAAAATTGAATTTAATATAGATGAAGGAGAATCATTAAGGATAGGAGATATTAAATTTGATGGTAATAAATCTTTTTCTAACAAAAAGTTGGTTAAGGCTTTAAAGACATTTAAGAAGCACAATTTTTTATCTTGGATATTCAAAAAAGATAAATTAAGTATGGAAAAGTTAGAAGAGAGTATTGAAAATATAAAAGATTTTTATTTTAATCATGGATTTATAAACATTAAAGTAGGAGAACCAGTTATTGAGACTTATGAAACGAAGAGCACTTTTTTGAGAAAGAAGATAAAAAGATTGAGGATTATATATCCCATAGAGGAAGGGGAGAAATATTATTTTGGGGAATTAAAAATATCAGGGAACAAGTCAATAGGGGAAGAAAAATTAAGAAGGCTAATGACTTTTAAAAAAGGACAGACTTTTAATCGGAGTAAGATAAAACAATTTATAACAGATGTTCAGGAAGCATATGGAGAGAAAGGTTATTTATTTGCGATGGTGCAACCAATTCCTGATACGGTGGAAGAGAAAAAAATAGTAAATGTGGAATTTCAAATAACAGAGGATTTTCCTCAATATATTCGTAGAATAGATTTCCATGGGAATACTTTCACCTATGATAAAGTATTGCGTCGTGAAATGAGACTTCAGGAAGGGGATTTATTAAAGATAGGTCTATTTAGAAAAAGTCTTGAAAGAATATACCGAACTGGATTTTTTGATAAAATAGAGCCTGATGTTCATAGAGTTGAAGGGGAGAAAGATAAAGTAGATATAGCAATATCAGTAAATGAAAATAAGAGAAATGAGATACGATTAGGGGGCGGATATAGTCAATTAGAGAAATTCTTTGGGACTCTTGCTTTTTCTACAAAAAATTTATTTGGAACAGGAAAAATTTTTGATATTTATTTACAAAATGGCACGCGAACTTCTTTATATAAAATAGCAGTAACGGACCCTTATTTTTTAGATTATGATTATACATTGGGAATAGACATCTCCAGTTCAAGATTAGAATATTTTATCTTTGATAGGCATAGCGTAGGCGGGAGCATAATTTTCGGTTTCCCTATTAAAGAAGATTTAAGGAGCCTCATTGCCTATGGTTATGAGGTAATTAATATTACTAATGTAATAACTCAAGAAACCCAAAATCAATCAGTTATTGATTATTACAAGAATTTGTTTGGAGCAGGTAATAAAAGAAGGGAAAGCAGATTAATTCCTCAAGTATATAGAAATACCTTAAACAATCCCTTTGATCCTACTGCTGGCAGTAATATTTCTTTTAGTTTTGGGATAGCCGGGGGCATTTTAGGAGGGGATGTAAATCTTATCAAACCAATTTTTAAGCTTTCTCATTTTATTCCTTTGAATAGAAGACCTATTGTTTTTGCTTATAATTTAGAATTAGGTTATGCTACTGGATTTTCAGGAAAAGAGCTACCGGTATTTGAAAGATTTTTTCTCGGCGGAGAATATTCTATAAGAGGATATGATGTGCGAACTGTCGGACCCATTGATCCAAAAATAAGTAGATACTATTCGGTAGGAGGTAATAAATATCTTCAATTCAATGTAGAATATCAAGTTCCTTTAGCCGGACCTGTAAAATTGGCAGCTTTTTTAGATGGTGGTAATGCATTCGCAAGCAATGAAGGAATAAATTTAAAAAATTTAAGATATTCTACTGGCGGAGAATTAAGAATTATGGCTCCTTTCTTTAATGCACCTATTAGATTTATTTATGCTATAAATTTTAATAGAGGACCCATAATAGTTGATAGAACTACTTTTAGATTTGCTATTGGAAGAACTTTCTAAAAGGGATAAAAGAATCCGCACTTTAAATATAGATTCAATTTAAATAATTTATATAAGGAGGCAAAAGTGCTTAAAAAAATTATTTTATTAACAATATTTACATTATTTTCTTTTTATTGCTTAGCTCAGAACACAATTAAAATAGGCGTAGTAGACCCAGAGAGGATATTGCGAGAATCAGTTCAAGTTCAAAAAGTTTATAAAGATCTTAAAGCGCTGTATGATAAAAAAGCGGATGAGCTTAAAAAAAAGCAAGATGAAATTACTCAATTGGAAGAAAAATACAAAGCGCAAGCTCCTGTTCTTTCACCGGAAGCAAGAGCAGAGTTAGAAGAAAAAATTAAAAAAGCCTATTTGAATATAGATAAATTTAAAGAAGAATCTAAAATAGAACTTCAAACGAAAGAGAACGCTGCTTTAAATGAGATGGAGAAGAAAGTAGCTCCTATTATTCAATCAATAGGTCAAAAAGAGAACTATACTTTAATTTTAAGAAAAGAGATGGTTGTTTATATGAATGAAGTAGTAGATATAACTGATAAAGTAATCAAGATATTAAATGAAACAGAAACTGCTGCAAAGAAGCAATAATAACATTTGTTAAAAAAAAGATATAAATGGAGATAGAATTAAAAGAAATAGCTATAATTCTAAAAGGAAAATTAATTGGGGATGAGAGAATTAAGATAAGAGGAATTGCTTCTCTTGAAGAGGCTAAGGAAGGAGAAATTTCTTTCATAAGAGAAGAAAAATATTTAAAGAAGCTAAAAGAATTCAAGGCAACTGCTTATATAACTCCGAATAATTTTCCGGAGATAGGCTGCAATCAGATAAAAGTTAAAGATATATCATTAGCATTATCCAAGCTAATTCCATTATTTTCCAAAGAGGAAGCAGAAGAATATTTTATATCAAAATATGCTTATATAAGTGCCGGTGCTGAAATAAAAAGTGAGGTTTCTATTTATCCTTATGCATATATAGGAAGAAAAGTTTCAATAGGTTCAGGAACTAAGATCTATCCATTTGTATATATAGGAGATAATGTTTCCATAGGAAATAGAAGCATAATTTATCCATCTGCAATTTTATATGATGGGGTTCAAATAGGAAATAATGTAATTATACATTCTGGAGCAGTTATAGGTTCGGATGGATTCGGATATGCAAAGGAAGCTAATAAATTTATCAAAATAAAACATATTGGAAAAGTTGTAATTGAAGATGATGTAGAAATTGGAGCAAACACTTGTATAGATAGGGCAACCTTAGGAAATACGATAATAAAAAAGGGAACAAAATTAGATAATTTGATACAGATAGCTCACAATTGTATTGTAGGGGAAAATTGTGCATTTGCAGCGATGGTGGGTTTATCCGGCAGCACCATCATAGGGAATAATGTGATGATGGGGGGGCAGTCAGCTTCAGCCGGTCATTTAACCATTGGAAACAATGTTGTAGTTGGTGGGCAAGCCGGTATCACCCGCGATATAGAAGACAATAAAGAAATTATGGGAACTCCAGCAATAGATTTGAACCGATGGAAAAGAATAATGGTAGTTTTTGAGAAATTGCCTGAGCTCCATAATAAAATCAAAGAATTGGAAAAGAAAATCCTTGAATTAGAAGAAAAATCTAAACAGTAGGATTTTAATTGTAAAAATTAAAGAAAAGAGCAAGGAGGAATTAGATGGATGTAAAAAACATAAATGATATAATGAAGATATTGCCTCATAGATTCCCTATTCTTTTAGTAGACAAGGTGTCGGAGATTAAACCTTTTGAAAAGATAATAGCGGTAAAAAATGTTTCCATAAATGAACCTTATTTTATGGGACATTTCCCGGGTAATCCTATTATGCCCGGTGTTTTATTAATAGAAGCTATGGCACAAGCTGGAGCAATATTATTATTGAGTAGCATAAAAGAAATAAGAGTTAATACGGCATACTTGCTTGGGATTGATAAAGCTCGGTTCAGACAAAAAATTTTACCTGGTGATCAATTAATAATTGAAGTAGAAGTTCTAAAGAAATTGAAGGAATTTTGCAAATTAAGGGGGCAGATAAAAGTAGATGGGAATATTGTGGCAGAAGCAGAATTATTAACGAGCGCAGAGTTTTTAAAGGAAGAAAGCAATGAGTAATATACATCCATTATCTGTAGTAGATTCGAGAGCTGAGATAGCTGATACAGCTGTAATAGGACCTTATTGCAGGATAGGTCCAAATGTAGTCATAGATGAAGATACGATTATTCAATCTCATGCTGTGATAGATGGAAAAACTTATATTGGGAGAAAATGCCTTATTTATCCTTTTGTTTCTATCGGATTAGAACCTCAGGATGTCAAATATAAAAATGAAGAGACTAAAGTTTATATAGGGAACAATAATATAATAAGAGAGAATGTTACGATACACAAAGGAACATCGAAAGGAAATGGAGAAACAAGAATTGGTGATAACAATTTTATAATGGCTTATTCTCATATAGCGCATGATTGCATAGTAGGAAGCAATGTAATTTTTGTAAATTTAGTATCTTTAGGAGGGCATGTAGTAGTGGAGGATTGTGCTGCTATTGGAGCTTATTCAGGCGTGCACCAATTTTGTCGTGTTGGCAAATATAGCTTCATAGGAGCATACACTGCTGTGACCCAAGATGTTCTTCCCTTCAGTATTGTTGCTGGAAATCGCGCTAAACTTTACGGGATAAATTCAATCGGATTGCACAGGCATAATTTTGAAAAACAAAGAATTAATCTTATAAAAAAGTCATTATCAATTATAAAAAGAATGAATATAAAAAATGCCATAGAAACTTTAGCAAAAAATTATCCTGAAAATGAAGATGTGCAATATATTATTGATTTTATAATCAAGAGCAATAGAGGGGTTATTAAATAAATGATGAAAGTTGCCGTTATCGGTATCGGTCATTTAGGATATAATCATGCTCGCATTCTTGCTAAAAATTCTCATGCTAAACTTCTTTGTATCGTTGATATTGATGAGCATAAATATAAATGCGCCAAAGAATTAAGTACTGTTTTTCTAAAAAATTACCAGGAAGTTCCTGAAGAAATAGATTCCGTTTTCATTGCTACTCCTACTTCAACGCATGCGCCAATTGTAGAATATTTTTTAAAGAAGGGAAAGCATGTTTTTGTAGAAAAAACTATTTGCGATAACATAGAAGCTGCTTATTATCTGACAAAGCTTGCAAAAAAAAATAATTTAATACTGCAGATTGGCTATATTGAGAAATTTAATCCAGCAGTTTCATATTATAAAAGACATTCTTCAGAAGCTACTTTGATTGAAATGCATAGGGCTCATCCTTTCATAGAAAGATGTTTAGATGTGGATGTCATTTTAGACCTTATGATTCATGATCTTGATTTATTATTTTATTTATTTAAGCCGAATATCAAGAGAATAGAAGCAGAAGGAAAAAAAATCATTACAGATAAATTGGATGAAGTAAAAACAATAATTAAATTAAATGATAATAATACTTGCATTTTAAAAGCAAGCAGAGTTAGCTCACAGAATATTCGTCAAATGAAGGTATTTCAAAAAGATGGCTGCTATACCTTGGACTTTCAGCAACAGAGCTTATCCATAGGGAAGAAGAAATTGGTGCCAGAGCAAAAAATAGAATTATTACCTTTGGAAATTCATAATTTTATAAATTGGGTTCAATTCGGATATGGAGAAATTGATAATTCTGCTGAAGCTACAATGCCAGCCTTAGAATTAGCTTTTAAAATAAAAAAAATAATAGAAGCAGAAGAAAGCAAGAATGTTAAATCTTATGAGAATCCGAAGAATATTTATATCTAATTTTGAATTGAATAAAGATGAATTAATTTTGAGCAAGGAAGATACAAGGAGAATAAGCAAAGTTTTGAGATTATATGATGGTGATATGATTGAAATTTTTTGGGATTCTGAAAATGATTATTTAGCAGAATTGGTTAAATTAAAACATTCAAGGGCTCATTTAAAAATAAAAGAAAAAGTCAGTAGAATTGCAGAAAAGGAAGATATTAGTTTAGCTCAAAGCATTTTAAAGCCCAATCGGATGGATTGGCTAATAGAAAAGGTGTCAGAGATAGGATTGAAGGAATTTCATCCGATTATTTCAGAATATTCTGTTGTTAGAAACAATAAAGAGAAATTAGAAAATAAAATAGGAAGGTGGCAGAAGATTATTATAAGCGCAGTGGAACAATCAAATAGGTTTCATATACCTGAGATAAAACCTATTAAAGAATTTAATTCAGCTATTATTGAGTTGAATAAAAATTATGATATAATAATTTTCTGCAATAAGGCGGGAGAAGCTGTGGAAATCGATTCTGAAAAAGCAAAAGAGAAGATAAGAGGAAGCAATAATCTTTTAATTTTTATAGGACCTGAAGGTGGATGGTCAGAGCAAGAGATTCAGAATGCGGCAGCTGCTAATTCTTTTTTTATTAGATATAAAAATTATGTTTTAAGAGCTGAGACGGCAGCAATAATCTCTCTTGCTATCGTAAAAAATATAAAAGGGAAGTTATGAATTAAAAGTATTAAATAAAAGCATTTAAACAAAATTAATAGGAGGCTAAAAAATTATGAAGAAGGAAGAAGAGATAATAAGGAAAGCAGTTTTTCCTGCGGCTGGATTGGGGACGAGATTCCTTCCGGCAACAAAAGCCCAACCCAAGGAAATGCTTCCTTTAGTTGATAAGCCTCTTATACAGTATGGAATAGAGGAAGCTGTTGCTGCTGGAATTAAAAATATCATAATTATTACAGGAAGAGGAAAAAACGCTATTGAAGATCATTTTGATGTTTCTTTTGAATTAGAAAAATTCCTTCAGCAAAGAGGGGAATTAGAAAAATTAAGAATAGTCAAATCAATTTCTGATATGGTTTCTTTTGTTTACATTAGACAAAAAGAAGCATTGGGATTAGGACATGCTATATATACAGCTAAAGATTCAATAAATGATCAGCCCTTTGCTGTAATCTTAGGAGACGATATTATAGATTCTGAAATTCCTTGTATAAAGCAACTTATAAAAGCTTACAACAAAAAAAGAGCCACTATTATTGCTATACAAAGAATTCCAAAAAAAGAAATAAGCAATTATGGAGTGGTAGATTGTGTGCCTGTTGATAAAAGACTTTATAAAGTTAATTTTTTAGTGGAAAAACCTTCCCCTCAAGAAGCTCCTTCTGAATTTGCTATTATTGGAAGATATATCTTAACGCCTACAATTTTTAAATACATTTTAAAGGTAAAACCTGATGAAAGAGGAGAAATTCAGCTTACCAACGCTATTAATCTTCTTTTGAAAGAAGAGCCTGTTTACGCTTATGAATTTGTTGGAAAAAGGTACGATGCTGGAAATAAACTCGGTTTTCTTATTGCGACTGTTGAATTAGCTTTAAAAAGAAAAGACCTTGGCAAAGATTTTAGAAATTATCTACTAAACTTAGATCTGAGCGCCTTTTCTGAAAATGACACCTAATTTTAATTTATATGCTTTATAAAAAGAAATTAAAA
Organism: uncultured Acidobacteriota bacterium; assembly: GCA_964423235.1. Classification (GTDB taxonomy): domain Bacteria; phylum Acidobacteriota; class HRBIN11; order MFGW01; family MFGW01; genus CAYREJ01. The sequence goes on from CAYREJ010000012.1 coordinate 15,814, forward strand.
ATTAATATAAGGAAAAGTTCTCTCAATGATAATCTTGCAGATGTTTTAAAAGAATATGAAAAAGATATAATTTCTACAAAAAAAACGAATGGCAGTGTTGTTAACCTATGGTTTATTAATTCTCATACTCCAAATGAAGTATTTAAAAAAATCTCTCCCAATTCTTTTAATCTATTAATATATTTTTGCGATAACGCAATTATTTCGCAAAAATTACTAAAGTTATTTCCTTATGGAACAATTCATCTATTATCAGAATATTGGGCAAAGAATGATATTGAAAAAAGGATTAAAGAAATAATAGATGAGATATCAGAGATAAGTTATTATATTCAACCATCAAATAATTCAATGAGTGATTTTCAAGATTCTTCTTTGTTAATCTACATAAATCAAATTGCAAAAAAGATTGCTAATTCTGATAAGGCTATTTTTATTCTTGATAAGGATAATGCAGAATATGGATTAGGTTTTCTGCTCTTTACTATTATTAGCAATAAATATTTGCCTAAATTAGAATACTCTGGCACTTTAGAAATACCTTTTCAATCCATACTGGCTTCCAAAAAATTTATTGCTTGCCAAAGTGATAAATTTTTAGAATTTATTGAAACTTATCAGCCGACGGATTCTTACATTTATTATGTAAAAAATATTAATATAGAAGATTATGAAAAGAATTCTGAAATCTGCAAAAGAGCTATTTTGTTGCCGGAGCTATCTGAATTTAGAAATTCTTCCGAAATAGTTATTGATTTCTTATCTAATTATTTAATAAAAGAACCAATTATTTTTACTAAAAGAGCTTTTTCAACTTTGATAAAAAATAGTTATAACTTTAATTTTTCAGATTTCGAGAAATTATTAAAGAGAATAGCTCAATCTAACATTCGTCTAATTACAGAAAGCATGCTAATGCTTTTTTTAGAAGGATGTGAAAAGAAATTACCCAATGATTTTCTTTTTTATTTTAAGCAAATTCTACATTATAACTGTATTGGATGGAAAAGCGGAAATGTTTATGAGAAGGCAAGTAGCGTGTTGAAACAAATGCTTATCAAAAATGCTTTAGAATTATGTAATGGACATAAGAAAAATGCTGCTAAAATTTTGGGTATTAATAGAAATCGTCTAACCGATAATAGAAGCTTTCATTCAAAGGATTAATTTCGCTTTTTCTTTTAGTAAATGGATTTGCAGGTTTATCAATTAGGTTTAATGGATTATGATGAAGCTTTAAAATTACAAAAAGAATTATGGTCTCTTAAAAAAGAAAATAAGATTCCTAATATTTTATTATTTTTAGAGCATCCTCCAGTTTTTACGATAGGAAGAATGGGCAGCGAGAATGAAATATTATTTGATAAAACTGAATTAAGAAAAAGAGGGATTGGAATTTATAAAATAGAAAGAGGAGGCAGAGTTACATTTCATGGTCCGGGACAGCTGATAGGCTATCCTATTGTCAACTTGAAAGAAATAAAATGCAGTCCTATACAATTTTTGCGGGACTTAGAAGAAGCAATTATTCTTACGCTCTCTGAATATGGAGTTGATTCTAATAGAATAGATGGGAAAACGGGTGTTTGGGTAAAAGACGCTAAGATAGCTTCTATCGGAATCTATATTGCCGGCTGGATAACTCAGCATGGTTTTGCTATTAATATAAGTACACCATTAGAATATTTTAATATGATTGTTCCTTGCGGTTTGCAAAATTGTAAATTTGTTAATTTATCACAATTAATTAATAGAAAAATTGATCTATATGATATTGTGCCTTCTTTAGTAAGTAATTTTAAGAAAATATTTAAAATATTTAGCGAGGGCTAAGATGATTAAAGTTTACAAATTAACTTTGGAAGACGCTAAATTTATTATGAAAGAAGCTGAGAAAAAAGCAAAAGAGATAGGGGTGGATATGGATATTGCCATTGTAGATGATGGGGGTCATTTATTAATGTTTGAAAGGATGGATGGTGCAAAATTAACAAGTATAAGCATAGCTATTGATAAAGCTTTTACTGCAGCTGGGGCGAAAAAGGCAACTCACGAATATGCAGAAATTGCTAAACCGAATGGTTCTGCATTTGGTATTAATACAAGCAATCAAGGACGCTTCATTATCTTTGGTGGTGGAGTTCCTATAATAATAGAAAGGCAAGTAGTTGGAGCTGTTGGGTGCAGTTCCGGAACTGCTGAAGAAGATAGAATCGTTGCAGAATATGCTATATCCAAATTTATAGAATCACTTAGATAATTAATTAAGGAAAACTTACATTAATTTTCTTTTCCTATCTTTAGATAGCGGCTGCCGGGCGCCTGAAGAGGAATCCCCTTTTTGCATAAGGGACACTCTCCCGGTTCATAATTTTCTATCTCTAAGTCTATTATTGCTTTAAAGGGTATTGATACATTAAAATTCTTACTCCTATTTATAATGCATCCTATACCTTTGACTTCCCCTTTAGCTGATTCTACAATTTGCCAAATTTCTTTTGTAGCCTTTCCAGTTGTTATTACATCTTCAATGATAATTCCTTTCTCTCCTTCTTTAATTTGAAAACCTCTTCGCAATTTAAATTCATCATTTTCCCTCTCTGCAAAAATAAATCTACATCCACACTTTGCTGCTACTTCATGCCCTATTATTATTCCCCCCAAAGCAGGACTGATCACAAAATCTATCTTTTCAGGCTGAATTATCTCATATAAAAATTCGCCCATCTCCTTTGCTATCCAAGGATATTGTAATACTTTCGCACATTGAATATATGCATAACTATGTAATCCTGAACTTAATTTAAAATGACCTTCTAAATAAGCTCCATATTTACGCAATATCTGTAAAAAGTATTCCTTCATATCCTTTTTTCATTCTATGGGATAAACTTTGATTAATTCATCTTTGTAAAACATCTCTTTACTGCTCGGCAATTCAGCAATGCAATTACATTTCGCAATAGATGATATTATCGCTGAACCCTGAGCCCCTGATGGCTTAACTTTTAATTTCCCTTCTTCAATGAATAAAGTCGCTCTCATATAAAAAGTCCTATCCCCTTTATTCTTTACATCTTCGTCTAAATAAGCATGAAAATTAGAAAGTCCTTCTTGACAGCCTCTCATTAAATTTAATGCATATCTAACAAATATCTCAAAAGTTATAAAAGCTGAACCCGGATTCCCAGGTAAACCAAAAATTAATTTATTATTATATCTACCAAAAAATAAAGGTTTACCAGGCTTTATCCTTAATTTCCAAAAAATTTTTTCAATTCCTAAATCCTCTAAAGCATCTTTCACCAAATCATACTTTCCTACTGAAATTCCACCTGTCGTTATCAAAACATCACATTCTTCTATGGCTTGCTTTATCCTTTTTTTCAATTCTTCAATATCATCTTTTACAATCCCATAATATGAGTAATTGCAACCTAATTTCTTTAATCTTTCAACTAAATATATGCTATTGCATTCTCTTATTTTTCCTTCCTCCTTTGAGGCTCCTACGGAAAGTAACTCCGAACCAGTCGTTATTATCCCAATTAAAGGTAATTTATACACCTGAATTTTCTTCATCCCAATGCTCGCTAATAACATTAAGTCTCTTTCAGTTAGCTTATGCCCTCTATTTATAAGCAGCTGATCTTTGATAAAATCCTCTCCTGCTTCTCTGACATTTTCATTCTTTTTAACTCCTTTATATATAAGAACTTCCCTACTTCCTTGTGCTTTTGTATACTCTTGCATTATTATACTATCAGCTGACTCCGGTAAATATGCTCCAGTAAAAATTCTCGCACACTGAAATCGCTCAATTTTTTTCTCAGGAATTACACCAGCCGCTATCTCCTCTATGACCTCTAATTTGATTGGATTTCCTTCTGAAGCAGACACTGTATCTTCGCTTCTGACTGCATACCCATCCATCGCTGATGTCTTATACTCAGGAAAACTAAAAGGAGCATATATATCTTCAGCAATTACCCTGTTCAAAGAGTTTTCATAATGAATTTCTTCTTTACCTATTAATGATACATTTTCCTTAATCAATGAGATTGCTTCTCCAGGTAATATTATACTTTCTTCCCCTCTCATTTATTCTTATCCAATAGCTAATTTCTCTATGCTAACTTTTTCTTCTTCAGTCAATAATTTCTCAGCATCTAAAATCAAATATAAATTTTTGTTATAGCTAATTATGCCTATGATATATTTAGCAGCATAAAGTTTATACAATGGTGGAGGAGGCTTAATTTCTTTTATCGGCAAAGTAATTACTTCTGAAGCTTCATCAACTGCTAAACCTATAATTCTTCCCCTGCTCTTTATTATTAAAATTCTCGTAGATAATTGAAAAGATACAGGTGATAAAAACCTCTTTCTTAAATCAATTATAGGAATGATTTCCCCTCTAAGGTCTATAATTCCATCTATAAAATCAGGCGCATTCGGTAGCGGAGAAGGCTTCTGATACCTTATTATTTCTCTGATATGAGAAATCTCAATTGCAAATCTTTTATCATGTATCCTCAAAGCAATAAATTGAAGTATATCTTCTTCTGTTATACTCTGAATATCAATTCTTTTCATAAATACCATATTATTAAAATCGCATTAGGATGTCAAATTGTGAATTTATATAGTTTGTAGAGTATAGAGTTGAGAGTTCCACAGGCATTGCCGGCGAATCTTAAATTAATTCATAGTTGAGGAAAACAAGGATTAATTGAGGCTTCATAGATTATGCTTTTCCTATCTGAAAAAAGTTATAATAAAGCTTATTTCACCACAGAGGTATACATAATTAGCATATTTATTTTTAGTTCTTTGAATCTTTGCGAGGAGATTCAAATAATATTTCACGCAAAGACGCAAAGCCCGCAAAGATTATCTTCTTAGACTATTTTTTTACGCTCTTAGCATCTTTGCAAAGAACTCGCTAAACTCGGCAACTCGCTAATATCTTAATAAATCATAGATTTACTTGATGCAAGTTGTTTGTCTGTAAGGACAGTCTTCAGGTGAATGAGGTTGATAGTGTCCATCAA